>CAZOXI010000096.1:0-8962 GCA_964583445.1 uncultured Bacteroidaceae bacterium
TTTTCAGTTATTCTACGTATTTTCCAGTTGATCGCCTGCTTTTCCAACAAACCGGCTGCTTTCCCAGATGATCGTCTGCTCTCCCAGTTGACTGGCTGCTTTCCCAGTTGACCGGCTGCTCTCCCAGATGACCGGCTGCTTTCCCAGATAACCGGCTGCTTTCCCAGATGATCGTCTGCTCTCCCAGTTGACCGGCTGCTCTCCCAGTTGACCGGACGCTTTCCCGGCTGATTACTTTGTAAAATACTTTGGGTTCGGGATTGCGTTTTCTTTTGAACCGTCCTTTCTCGTATTAAACGAGGGTCACGGCGTTTAGATCTCCGCGAATATTTCGCTGCGCACACCAAAGTTTTCTCCTTTTTCCAGGTGAAGATGAACATCCTGGCCTGAATAACGCAGGACGGCTTTTTTACCATGCAAAGATTTTATTGTTGCAACAACCAATTCACCCTGCTCCCATTGCATATCCACATCAAAACCATTTTTTGCACGTAACCCGGAGACATGACCTTTCTTCCAGGCACCAGGAAGCGAGGGAAGCAGCTCAATGACCGGGATCTCTTCACCACTAACATTTTTGGTCTCGTGACTTTGCAACAGCATTTCTATGACAGCCGCTCCGCCACCAAAATTTCCATCAATGTTAAAGGGTGGACCCGAAGACAACATGTTAGGAAGCAATCCCGGGGCATCATATCCTCCCGGCATAAAAAGATTGTTCAATACTTTATATGCATGGTTGCCATCTTTTAACCTGGCCCAGCAAACCGATTTCCAGGCCATGGCCCACCCGGTGCCCTCATCACCCCTGATTTCCAACGAACGTTTCGCAGCTTCAAACAATTCAGGCGTTTTGTTTTGTGTAATCTCATTGCCCGGACACAAGCCGTATAAATGTGAAATATGCCGGTGATCAGGATACATTTCCTCGTATTCCTTGTCCCACTCCAGTAATTGCCCCTGGCTACCTGTTTTATATGGTTGCAGGTGATCCACTTGTTCTTCAAGTGTGCTGAGAAACGGATCGTCGATCCCTAATATCTCAGCACTGGTTATGCAATTGGTAAACAATTCCTTAATGAGCATAATGTCCATGGTTGGCCCCTGGCAAAAGGCAACCTCCTCCCTGCTTCCCGGAGCATAAAACCTGTTCTCCGGGGAGGAACCCACCGGGGTTGTATAATACCCTTCCGGGGTTTGAATGAGCCATCCGCTCAAAAACCGGGCGGCTCCTTTCATCACAGGCCAGTATTCTTTTAGAAACGCCGTGTCCATTGAATATTGATAATGGGTCATTATATGCTGACACATCCATGCACCGGAAAAGGGCCAAAATGAACAATTCCACTTTTCCACAGGTTGTGCCTGGCGCCAGATGGCTGTATTGTGATGCGCAGTCCAGCCATCCAGTCCGAAGGCTTCCCGGGCGTGTTTTGCCCCGTTTACTGACAATTCCTTTGTGAAACGAAATATGGGTTCTACACATTCCTGCAGGTTAGCTGGCTCGGTCATCCAATAGTATATCTGGGCATTGATATTCATGGTGTAACTACCCGACCAGGGGGGTATAATGTCTTTATTCCATATCCCCTGCAGGTTGATGGGCTGACCCCCTTCTCTTGAAGATGCGATGGTTAAATAGCGGTTGTACTGCATAAACAAAGCAGCCAAAGAGATATCCTGTCCATTATTGAACAGGGCTATTCGTTCATCAGTAGGTTTCCTGCTTTGAGCAGTCCGCTCACCAAGTGAGAATTCCACACGGTTAAACAATTCCTGGTAATCACGGATGTGGTCTTTTTTCAGATGATCAAAGCCTTTGTCCAGTGCATTCTTCAAATTGGCCTTAGCCACGATGGATGGATCCACCCCCTCTTTACTCGGACTTTTATCAAAGCCATCATAGCTTGTATCCCCCGATAATACCAGTTCAATTTTATCGGCATTTCGAATCACAAGATGATTGCCTTCAACCGCCAGCGTTCCCCCGGTAAGCTTCACGCCCACACGTCCCTCGAAAAAAGTTCCTTTGCCCTCCAGCAGATCGCCATACATGACCCTTCCACGGCCGGGAATGACCTCGCCATTTTCATCAAACAGCTCCGGATACATCCACTGCTGTCCCCATCCCTGGATTTGCTCAATTCTTTTCCACAAAGCGAATGCCGGGGCTTGCCCCTTCATCACCAGGGTATTATTTTCTACCTGGCTGCTTGCTGTGGGATGCGCTCCTTCAAGCGTTATTCTGCATGAGATACTGCTTTTTTTGTTGGCAGTAGCCTCCAGAACAATTACATTGTCAGGATGGCTGGCAAACACTTCCCGCTGATAGGACACATCCCCTACCTGGTATTCGGTTTTTAAAATCGCATCTTGAATATTCAGCTCCCGCCTGTAATGATGATAATTCTGAGCATGATCAAATTCAAGGTAGATATGTCCAAAGGGCTGATAACAATCATTTGCCCTGCCCAGCCATTCCGATTTAATTACATTTTGCGCCTCAGCCAGCTTTTCCTCGCTTATCAATTGTTTCACCTTTCCCAGGCTCCTGGTCACATCCATATCCACATGCCGCAGACCCGGCTCACCCGAATAAAGTGTGTTTTCGTTGAGTTGCAGGGTTTCCTTTGCAACTCCACCATCAACCATGGCTCCCAGGGTTCCATTCCCAATGGGTAGCGCTTCATACCAATCGGTAGCTGGTTGATCGTACCACAGCACTAAATCTTCATCTGCTGATTCTTTTTTACATCCTGCCATGAATAGAATAATGAGTAGAAAGCTGCTGTAAATAAGGTATTTTGACATAATTCCTGTATTGACTTAATAAATTTTAAAGTATTATCCTGTCATTCATTGACGATTATTACTTATCATTCCATGGGAATAATCTTTTTGCAAGATAAAAGTTTTCGGGCGTTTTATCTCAAGCATTGGCTCTGCTTCGGGTAATTGGCTGCCCAGCAGATTATCAAAATGATAATTCATTCTCAAAACAATAAACCCCCGGGAATTGCTGTTATCCCTAAGTAGCTGATTATAGACCATATAAGATTCAGCAGAACCGGAGGTATAATTGTTGAAACAGGCATGTACAGGATAACATAAAAATCCTGGCATGTATGGAACAACAAATTACAAAAGAGTTAGATGTGCTGATCATCGAAGATGACCTGTACTTTAATAATTTACTGGTGAAACGATTGGAGAGCCTGAATCACGATCCGAAGATCAAGCTGAACTACCAGGTCAGGATCAGGCAGGTATTTGATCTGGAAGAATACCTGGAGAAAGCAGATCCTCAACTGGAAAAAGACAGGCAGACCATTGCGTTTATCGACTATTTCCTGGGGGAAGGCAAAACAGGCGTGCAACTTTCAGAAAAGTTGCTGACATTAAACGACCAGGTAAAAATCGTGATCATGTCACAGTCGGAGGAGATCATCAACCGGCTGCGAAATGCAAAACCAAGGAACAACATGTACACCAGTCTTGTTAAATATGAACATACACCCGAGATCTGCTCTATCATCGTGGAAAATTATTTGAAAAACCTGTAAACTGTTCATGCCAACACTCAGGATTTCCATACCTGCCAGGGTCGGAATATTATTGTTCATTGGCCTGACCGTCATCATCGCCGGGGGGATCTTCTCTTACAGAAGCCTGGTGAAAGTGGTAGACACCATTCACCAGGAAAAAGAATCCCAGACCGGTCTGCCGGCGATCAGGTACCTGACCACTTCCATGGAGCAGGCAGAAAACTATATTCGCCTCTATGGAATTACCCGCAACAGATCCTACCTGGACGAATATAATGACCTGACGGAAAAGATCGATTCCAATATTCATACGCTGTACACCCATTATCCCGAAGACAGCTGGTTTACGTCAAAGATCGATACCATCAACATGCTTTTTTCTCAAAAAAAGGAACTCTGGCGGGAAATGAGCACGATATGGCAGCATGGCGCCTCATCGCAGTCGATCTCGAACCTCACCGATGAGATCCAGACAGAAGAACCCATTCCGGACAGCTCCAGGCGGATTATCGACCGGATCTTTTTCAATAAAAGAGAGCGACAGGCAATCAGTGATGCAAAGATCATTGAACTACTTACCGAACTTGAAAGGGACGAACGCCAGTTTGAAAACAACCTCTCCGAACACGAGATCAGGCTCGCACTTACCAGCAATCTCCTGTTCGATGCTTTTATCTCCCTGCTCACCCAGCTGGAAGAATATGAATTGGACATGGAACGGCAAAACCAGCAAAAAGCAGATGAGCTCGCCAATGAAGCCTACCAGCTGATGGCCGCATTTTCCATTTTCGGGGTGCTCCTGGGACTTTTCGGACTGTTTATCCTGGTTCAGTACATGCGCAAGAACCAGGCATATCACAAGATCCTCCTGCAATCGCAACGGGATGCAGAAGCACTCGCCAGGTCAAAAGAAAGCTTCATGGCCAATGTCAGTCACGAGATCCGGACACCCCTCAATGCAATCACCGGGTTCATTAAGCAGATTCTTTCTTCCCCCATCGACAGGGAACTGAAAACCAAACTGAAAATAGTTGATGCCGCAGGCGATCAGCTGATCAGGATGATCAACGACGTACTTGATTTCAGTAAGTTACAGTCTGGAAACCTTGCCCTGAACAACATCCACTTCAGACCTGCATCACTCATTGCTGATGTATGTATGATCTTTGGCGAAATGGCAGGCAAGAACGGGAATGTGATCAAACAGGAGACCAACAACCTGCAGGACATCGTCGTTTACGGCGACACGCACCGGTTCCAGCAGATCCTTTATAACCTTCTGAACAATGCGGTCAAGTTTACAAGCAACGGTACCATCGAAGTTCATGCCTCCGTTGAGGAAATGAATGAAAAAGACCTCCGGCTGAAAGTCGTGGTCAAGGACAACGGTCTGGGGATAGAATCCTCCAAACTGGATAAGATCTTCGAAGAATATTCCCAGGCTGATAATGACGTTACAATCCGTTATGGTGGAACCGGGCTGGGGTTATCGATCGTAAAAAAGCTGGTTGAATTGTTTCATGGGGACATCCGGATCGATAGCAGGAAAGGGGTTGGTACAAAGGTAACCTGCACCCTCAGCTTTCAAAAAGGAAATCCGGAATCGGTACAGGATATTACGGCCGAGCCTGATAAATATCAACTGCCCGGACATTTGCGGATGCTTGTAGCAGACGATGAGCCCTATAACCAGGAGCTGATTGCGATGATCCTCCGCAAATGGGATATTCCATTCGATATGGCAAAGAACGGACTGGAGGCCATCGAACTGATCAAAGAGAAAACCTATGATGTCGTACTGATGGATGTAAGAATGCCGGTGATCAACGGGGTCATGGCCACCAGGTTTATCCGCGAAACACTTGGATATTCAAAAAATGAGGTGACGGTCATCGGAATCACGGCGGATATTTCCCGGCATACCGATGAAAACCTGGACGAACTGTTTAATCATATCCTTGTAAAACCATTTTCCGAGCAGGAACTCCATGGCGCTATTAGTGGAGAGGGAGACGCGGAGAGTGGGAGAAAAGCAGAGCGAGAGGGAGTGCGAGAGCGGGAAAAAGTGCAAGTGCGGGAAAAAGTGCAAGTGCGGGAAAAAGTGCAAGTGCGAAAGGGAGACGTGGAGAGCGGGTACGCTGGAGAAGTGCGTTCCGGGATGTCACGGGAAGCGCATATCGAAGTTCCGGCAGAAGAGACTCCGGAAGCTGATCTTTCCGGCCTGTTAAAGGATTCCGGTAATGACCCGGGATTTGTCAGGGAAATGATCGACCAGTTTAAAATTTCGACCCTTGACGGACTAAGGAAGATCAGGTCGGAGCTGGAACATGCACACTATTCTGCGGTAGGTGACCTGGCACATCAACTGGCGCCGGCCAGCAGGCACCTCAGGATAACAAAACTGCTCTCTACACTCAAGGAAATTGAAAGATGTGCAAAAAACAAGAACGGCAGCGAGATCTTTACACTGTTGGCTGAGGCGGAATCTCTGACTGAACGCGCGGCACACAGTCTTGATATTCAGTTTGAAAAATTTAACGCTTGACCAATACCCCGGCAATACCCCGGCGAATCCAAATAATCAGATAATCCATGCACGAAAAACCGCTGAAAATATTTATTGTAGAAGACAATGACTGGTACAACAGGTTATTGGTCCACAATTTGTCACTGAATCCCGATTACCAGATAGAAAGTTTTTTCTCCGGACGCGAATGTCTCGATCACCTGCACCAGCAGCCCGATGTGATCACCCTGGACTACAGGCTTCCCGACATGAGTGGGATTGAAGTACTGCGCAGGATCAAACAGGAAAACAGCGATATCCAGGTGATCCTTATCTCTGAACAGAATGACATCGAAGTGGTCGTCGACCTGCTGAAGGAAGGTGCCTATGATTATATCGTGAAAACCAATGATATCAAAGAACGGCTGCACAATACCATTCAGAATATACAAAAGCATATTGGACTCCAGCATGAAATCACCGCCCTGAAGAAAGAGATACAGAAGAAATATGTCTTCAGCAACACGATTATCGGCGAGAGCGGTGCCATGAAAAACATCCATGACCTGATCAATAAGGCACTGACCACCAATATCAATGTCTCCATATCCGGTGAAACAGGCACCGGGAAAGAACTCGTCGCAAAAGCGATCCATTATAATTCAGCCAGAAAAACGAAGCCTTTTGTGGCGGTGAATGTAACCGCCATACCTGCTGAACTGGTTGAGAGTGAACTCTTCGGACATGAAAAAGGAGCATTTACCGGTGCATCCTTCCAGCGCAAAGGAAAATTTGAAGAGGCCAGTGGGGGAACCCTTTTCCTCGACGAGATTGCTGAAATGGACATCTCTTTCCAGGCAAAGTTGTTGCGGGCATTGCAGGAGAAGGAGATCACCCGGGTCGGAAGCAACCAGGTCATTAAGGTGAACTGCCGCATCATTACCGCGACCAATAAAAACCTGCTGCAGGAGGTTAAAAAAGGGAACTTCAGACAGGACCTGTATTACCGGTTGATCGGTCTCCCCATAGAACTCCCGCCACTGCGTGAACGGGACCGGGATGTGCTGATACTTGCCAAATTTTTTATGACCTCATTCTGTGAAGAAAACAACCTGCCTGTCAAGAAAATCTCTGCCGATACAAGGAAAAAGCTCCTCGGATACACGTTCCCGGGCAACATCAGGGAGCTAAAATCTGTCATCGAACTGGCGGTTACACTGGCCGATGGTAACGAGATCACTGAAAGTGATATCCTGTTCAACAGCGAATCTTTCGCTGAAAATAATATTTCGGGGGACCTTACCCTGAAACAATATGAACAACGCATCGTTTTCTCCTACCTCAGAAAATACAACAACGATGTAAAACGTGTGGCAGAAAAACTCGATATCGGTACAGCCACTATCTACCGTATGATCAAAGCCGCAAAATCGGGAGCTGCTCCCGTATCAAAATGATAATGTTTTTTCATTTTGAGGAAGCACACGAGATGCCGAAAATCCCATCTTATTGATTTACTGTCACTTAATAATATAATCCTGTTGTGGTATGCCTTTTGGACCCACATGGTCCGAACGCACAGCATATATGATGTGCGAGCATAAGTCATATGAAGCGAACATAGAATCGATAACGAATTAAATATCTAATTATGAAAAATAATATGAATCAACCCGGAAACGACGGAAAAGAAAAAAACAGAGGATCCCGGGCCGAAAAAGGATACAAAAGGAACACGGTAATCCTGATTGCTGCGATTGCAGGTATTTTACTCCTTACAGGTGGTGGAGCAGTTTATTATTACCTGGACAATGGATACGAGCGGATCGGTCAGCTGGAAGAAGAAAAAACTGAATTGACCCAACAACTGATCACGCACGATTCCCTTGTAAATGCTTGGATGCAATCCATGCTGGTCATTGAAGAAGACCTGCGTGCCCTGCAGGGAAAAGAACAATCGCTGATCGAGAAATCAAACGACCCGGAATTAACTCCCGACATAAGGGAAGTTATCCTTGCCGAGATACAGGACATCAATACATTGCTTGAGGAAAACAAGGCGAGGATCAGGGAACTGAATAACAAGCTGAGAAAGTCAGGTTCAACCATCGCTGCACTCAACGAAAAAGTTAAATCACTGGAGGAGACGCTCGCAATGCGCGACAGCACACTGAATTTGCTGAAGGCGGACCTCGTTGACAGGGAATTCAAACTGGCAGAACTCAACGTAGTTGTGGACAGCCTGAACGAGGATATTGATACATATAATAAAGACCTGCAGGTGTATGAACAAATGGTGAACGAACAATATGCTGAACTGAACAAAGCATATGTGGCCACAGGCAGTGTAAAGGAACTCGAAGAAAAGGGATTGATCATGCGGGAAGGTGGTTTCCTGGGACTGGGTAAAAGCAAATCACTGACACCTGACCTTAGCGAAGAACCCTTCGAAAAGGTAGTGATCACCGAAACCCGGAAGATCATGCTGAACGCTAAAAAAGCAGAATTGATCTCAGAACATCCGACTGCTTCCTATGAGCTGGTGGAAAACGATACCATTATATCCTACCTGGAGATCAAAGATCCTGGAGAATTCTGGAAGATCACGAGATACGCAGTGGTAGAGACAAAAAACTAGCAAATACAACAGGGTATATGGTCCGAAACCCTAATCTGCGTCGACCAGCACAAACTGAACCATTGAAATCCAATAACAATACAGTAAAAAAGTAACAGTCATGAAAAAGAAAATCATATTCAGTATAGCAACCATCCTTGCAATTTCGCTCACAGCTTTCACCTCCTGCAACCAGCAGGGTGAACAAGGTACAGAAGACAGTGCAATGGAAAACAATGTAAAACCTAAATTGAGCGATTCATAAATTCACTGTCCCTTTTCATTTCACTTGGT
>CAZOXI010000097.1:0-8950 GCA_964583445.1 uncultured Bacteroidaceae bacterium
CTGAATAAATAACCGACCACGAAAATAATTTTTGTGTTTTTCTTCAACTCTTAAAGCATTTAGCTTAACTAAATTAGTTCCTTGGAAGTAGACCAATATTGTAATGAGAAATAGATCGGGAAATATATTTAAACCAAAAAATGTATTAATACCAAATAACCTAGTAATCAATAGAATTATAAAAACAAATAAATGTGTCCATAATAAGGAAGTGAAAACTGTTTTATTGAAAAACTTGAAATTTTGTTTTTTCGAATAAAATCTTAGAACAGCTCTTTCCATTCCTAATAAAGTAATAACAGGAATTATCATCTCAATAGCGACTAATAAACCAATTTTACCATAACCTATAGTGTTTAGGAATAATGGTAAAACTAAAATTGTAAGCTTGTTTAGTCCTTTGGAAATTCCTTCAATAAATCCATAGGAAAGGATTTTTTTTAACAACTTGATATATATTTGATTTTATAAGAATTCAAATATTATTTTGTAGCTTCTCTAGAATTAGGTTTCTTTCTTTGGCACCAGAATATTAATTATTTTTCCTGCCATATCATTCTTAAGGTCTTGATGCTATTTTTTCCAAACACCCATCCAATCCCGAATAAAATGCCAAAAAACAACCATATGATTATTATCAATGCACGTTTTGGTTTTGACTTTTCAACAGGGACAACTACCTCTTCAATAATAGAAAACACTGGTGTATCTTCTTTGACCTGGATCCTAGCCTGTTCCATCTGTTTGGCCAGTTCAGAGTATACTTCGAAGGCAAGCTGGTATTCATTTTCCAGTTTTTCAAGCTCTGTCTGGGCAATGGCGCTGCTTATGTTTTTATTGGCATCCCGATATGATGCCAATCTCCTCTGTGCAGCTTCAAATTCACGCTTTTTTTCTTTGTATCGGCCTTCGATAAATTGGAATTGCGCAGTGGCCTTTTCGATCTTAAACTTGGTGATGTAGTCCTGTAACAATTTTTGTGCTTTTTTCGCAACCTGTGCAGACAGTTCGGCCTGATGAAAATTGCTGGACAATGTGAGGTATCCCTCCTTATCATTTACATTTAATGTCAGGTTTTCTTCAATTTTTTTTCGGATTTCTTCTTGATCCGTTGAGATCCTAATCGTTTCAGATTCCGGCCTGGCTGCCGCCTGCTCCTGTTCTCCATGAATGGCTTTCAGGATTACCCCTGGCAATCCTATGGTGTACTTCTTCAATATCGAAAAGATGCCGGGTCTGTAATAATCCAGGTAATAGTCGTATAATGATACATTTTCTTCGATCTCTTCAAACCGATATTCAGCATTCATGATCTCCAGCTGGAAAGAAATGCTGCTCAGTATTTGTGGGTAGAGCATCGGTGAAATATCATTTCCTGCCATGTTCATATCCAGGTTAAATCCAGCCAGAGATGCCAGCGATGATAATCCTCCTATATTTGTAGAAGGATTATTGATCTGGGGAACCATCGCCGTGGTAGCCGTGAATTCTTTCGGACTGAAAATAGCAATAAACAAACCCAGGAAAACAAAAATGATGACCGTTTTTATAACTGTCCGTCGGTCCTCCCTCAGCGTTTTTACCAGGGTGATAAGATCAATATCATCATCCTTAGCTGGCCTGTTATTTCCTTGCTCTTCTTCTGACATTTTTGTATACTTTTTTTTATGATATATACAGCTCCGCCTCCTCAATCACAATAAACGGATTTTGGATTCTTTACTTCATATCATTTCATTAATAAACAAAATGAATTTAGTAATATTTTGTAGCGCTGTGCCATCATAAAACATAATCAATTCAATTTGGTAACGAATCAGAAACTGCTGATGGTACAGGTATTTTTAACCTCACAAGTTTTGTCGGGTGAGGCCGGATAAAATTGCGGGATTATTGTCCACTCGCTCCATCAAAATTATTAATGATCGTTACAATGATCAGTGCCATTGAGCTGACAGCAGAACTGAGTCCCACAACCTCCTGCGTCGACATCTTTGTCCGCTCCGGCTTCCTGGGTACCACAATCTCCGCTCCGGGTGCTACTTTCGGATAATTATTGCAAAACAAGATTTTGTTTGTTTTATCAATGGATCCATTTGCATAGATTACATATGATTTGCTCTTCTTGGCATCTGATGTAAAACCTCCTGCCATGGAGATATACTTGTTGAAACTATATGATTTGTCGTACCTGACGGTAATGGGATACAACAATGCTCCACTGAGCCTTACTGTCTGTGCCTCTTTGGATATCTTCAACTGATCACCTTCCTGAAGAAACAGATCGTATTTGCTGCCGGGATTCTCCAGTATCTTCTTGAGATTGATCCCGATGGCCTGGACAGATTCATCATTAATTGTAAACAACAATGAATCACCGGACTCCTGCATAAGCGATTCAAGCGCTTTTCTCCGCTCTTCACGATCTATACTTACTTTTCTTAACAGGCTTGCTCCCTCCGGATAGGCCTCAGGTGTCAACCCCCCTGCCCTGGTCACAATGTCAGAAATGCGCTCAAGTTTAGTTGAAAGACTGTATTCACCCGGGTACAATACTTCCCCTTCTATCCTCACTACCTGGGGTTCCTCATACCCCGGTGATTTTCTGATGAACACCTGGTCGAACGGCTTCAGCTTGAATTGCTCGGCATCATCCGACAACCCCAGGTCTTTATCCACTGTAAACTGATAGATCTCAGATAAGATACCTGTCATATCCGTCTCTTGCACAGACCTGTATCGCCTGGCAACTTCCACACGTGATAAGGAGGCCGATTCAGACAATCCACCTGCCATCATGATCAGGTCCTCCAGGGAAGTGCTCTCCATGAAAGGATAGACTCCGGGTTCGTTTACCTCCCCTGAGATCTCAACATAATACGCTTCACGCAGATCAAAAATGGATGAAACAGAAACAATGTCATTCCTGTACAACTGAATATCCGAATGACCGACCTGGTTCAAAGCAGCAAGGTTCACCGGGATCACCTCAACAGAGAAATCATCCCTGGTCCTGTAGATCAAAGCACGCTGAAGAAAGGCGTCTTCCCTCAATCCCTCAGCACGTTTAATCAACTCCGATAAGGTCAGCCCGCCCTCAGTAATTGCATACTCCCCGGGACGAAATACCGCACCGTTCAGGATCACCCGGTTCTCAAACCTGTCCAAAACAGCCGATACCGGGATTGAATCCCCATCCTGTATCATAAAATCACCGAACATCTCCCTGTTCAGGTTTACGATCCTTCTTTCCGTATCTGTTTTCCTGTATACAGTCAGCATTTTTTGATACGCCTCGTCTGTAAATCCCCCGGAATAGTGAAGCAGATCCGAAAATGTCTCATTTCCTGTTAATTCATAAATCCCGGGTCGTTTCATATGTCCCGTAATATCCACCCTTGTTTCATAAGAATTGACTTTGATCACATCCTGGTCCTGCAACCTGAGGTTGTGATCCTGCTTACCATACACCAGGAAGTCATAGATATCCAGTTCCGCCACCTTGGTATTGTTCCGGAATAGTTCAATATCCCTGAAGGATCCGTTCTCTGATGGTCCGCCGGCGGCATACAAGGCATTAAATGTCGTTGCAAATGCACTCAAGGTAAAAGTGCCCGGGAGTTGTACCTCTCCAAGGATATGGACATTAATGGTCCGGGTACTACCCAGGGTCACCTGGGCATAGGTATTTCTGTTCGGACTTTTCAGTCCCGAATAAATTGATACCAACCTGTCTATGATCCTGTTGGAAGCCTGCTCAACAGTGAGGCCGGAGACCTGGATCGGACCCAGGTTTTCAATAAAAACGTTGCCATCCGGGGAAACCGGCAGCTGGTAGGTCTGCTGTGAAGCTCCCCAGATATCAACAATAAGCTCATCTCCCGGTCCCACCTGATAATCTGGTGGCGTCGGAATATTCATGCTGGGTTCAAATGTAAGCTGCTCATTCCTGAAAAGCTCAGATCCAAAAATCCTACTCTTGCGCTCCAGTTCCTCCCCGGGATCGGTTTTCAACAACGAACCAAATACATCCTCCCGCTGAACAGTGCGTAGTTCTTTTCTGGAACGGTCCACCGCATCCAGGCTGGATTCTACCGTTTCCAGGGAGAGGATTCGCTCCTCCAACTTTCTTAACTCCGAAGCTGGGAGTCCACGTGCGAGTAGTGCTGACTTCATCTGAGATTCAGTCATGCCACTTTGCTCCGCACGCTTCATCACTTCCCTTAACTGGCTGTCACTTATCTGTTCCACCTTCATCTGTGACAGGTCACTGAATTCATTTTCAAGGTCTTGAGCCTGAAGAGCAAACACAGTAATGAGTACAATAGAACCTAATATTATCTGCTTTTTCACTTCAACTGATGATTTAATTTTCACGAAATTACTAAATATATTCAGTAAAGAAGGGAAATCAGTAATGCGATTGTAAAGTTATTCAACGATACCAGTGTATTCACTGCCAGGAATGTGACCGGGATATCCTCCGAAAATGGAAATAATATCTGAAAGAATACCCAAAGTTTAAAATAAATAGTAGTAATTTCAATGCATATTTGGAATTCAGCTTTGATACTTACTAATGATTAAACAACACATTCCCAGCGGGAACAGGATTTGTTTGATGAACTCTAATGAAGTTTGGGGAGGTGGGGAGAAATGGCACCTCGATATGGCATCATATCTGCATGATTTCGGTTACTTTGTTATGGTCGTCACAAACAGGAACAGCGAATTGTACCTGAAATTAAAAGGAAAACAAGGGATTCTTCTGAAAACAGTAAGGGTTTCAAATTTCAGTTTTATCAATCCGTATAAACTTGTATTCATTCGAAATCTTTACAGAAAGCACCATATCACAACCGTAATACTGGGCTTATCAAATGATGTAAAACTTGGAGGTTTGGCAGCGAAACTGGCAGGAGTGCAATCGATTATTTATCGCAGAGGGACAGCTTTACCGGTGAGGAATACGCTTTTAAACAAATATCTTTTCAGAAGAGTCCTGACAAAAATCATTTCGAACTCTGAAGATGTTATGAATAACATATTTAAGAATAATAGAAATCTTATTGATCGAAGTAAGGTCAGCATCATTTATAACGGCGTTAATCTTCAGAAATGGGCCCCTGAAACGCACCTCAAAAGAGACATTGGAAAGCCTGAAGCGATTATTCTTGGTAATGCAGGCCGGCTGGTTGAACAAAAGGGACAGCTTTACCTGATTGAAATAGGCAGAAAATTAAAAGAACAAAATATTCCTTTTAAAATGTATATAGCAGGTTCCGGGCCCCTGGAAAAAAAACTGAAACATAGTAGGATGCAGCATGAGCTGAATAAGGAGATTGTTTTTCTCGATTTCGTAGATGATGTTTTTAAATTTCTCAGATCAATTGATATCTACCTCTCCACTTCGATTCATGAAGGCTCGTCACATGTGGTCCTTGAGGCCATGGCTTCAGGGAAACCTGTGATTGCATTTAATATCAGCAGCATGCCGGAAATTGTCACACAAGCACATACCGGTTACCTGGTACCATTCGGAGATACAGATCATTTTGCAGAAAAAATAAATTGTCTGAATAACAACCGAAAACTTCTTGATCAAATGGGACGAAATGCCCGGAAAAAGGTGGCGGATAAATTCGAATTCAATAAGAATATGAAAAAAGTGGTGGAATTGATTGAACAGTGAACAATGCTTAGAATACTGCAAATATTCATTTTTTTTCTGCTTCCCTCCCTGGCCATGAGCCAAATCGGTACACCGGAGATAGAATTATATGGTGGAGGTACGGTTGCAACAGGAAAATCGAAACCATTTTGGATGGTCTCCAACCAGTCCGGGAAGTACAGCCTGGATCCTCTTGAAGGAATCGCCGGGATCAGGGTAGAAGCTTCCGATTCATCTGCATCCCTGATCAGTTTTGATTATGGCTTTGAGAGTTATATCCCGGTCAGGGAAAACGGATCTGTTATCCTTCAACAGGGATATCTGGAAATAAACTCCCCCCTGCTCACCTTCAGGGGAGGAATGAAAGAAGAGACAATTGGAAATCAGGACAGCCTGCTATCCATTGGATCGACCGTTTGGTCCCAAAACCACCGTCCCTTGCCCAAACTGGTGATCGAGACACCCGGTTACGTGGATGTACCTTTTACCAAAGGCTATCTTGAAGCAAATGGTTCACTGGCCCATGGATGGTTCGAAAAGGACAGGTATGTAGACAATGTCATGCTGCATCAAAAGCATCTGCACCTCCGGTTTGGCGGAGACTTTTTCATTAATGCATCCCTGGGGCTGATCCATTTTGCCCAATGGGGAGGCACTTCACCCGATGCAAGATTTGGAGCGCTACCTTCAGGTTTTGATGCATTCACACGGGTTTTTTTTGTGCAGGGTGGAGATCCGGCACTGGTTGATTCAAGCGAAGCAAAAAATAAATTAGGAAATCACCTGGGATCGAGGAATTACAGGATTGATGTGCGTGCTGATAAATTCAGGGCAGGGCTCTATTATCAGACCATATTCGAGGACAATTCCGGTGCTTCAAAGGAATTTAATGAAGATGGACTGCTGGGAATCGTGTTCACTACCAAGGAAAAGCAGCAATTGATCAATCGTGTTGTGCTTGAAAGACTAAAAACAACATTTCAATCGGGTCCGATCCACGACCTTTCGGGTCCTGTTAAACGCAAAGGGAATGATGATTATTTTAATAATTACGTTTACCGAAGTGGATGGTCCTACCATGCGATGACACTGGGAACACCTTTGATTACCTCGCCGGTATTCAACGAAACTGATGAAATCCGTTTACCGAACAACAGGGTCATTGCATACCATATTGGTATCGGGGGAATGGCAGGCAAATACCCCTACCGGGCTTATATGACTTACAGCAACAACCTGGGAACTTACTCCCAACCTATCGACCCGTCGAAAAAACAGTTCAGCTGGTACCTCGAAACTACGCTGCCTGAAATCTGGCGCGGCATTGAAGTAAATATTATGCTTGCTGCCGATATTGGATCAAAGTACGGAAATAACCTGGGAGCAATCATCCTTCTCCGGAAGATTTTCAAACCATTTTATTAATAGGGTCACACCCACACTCCAGAGTCCCACATTACGGAGAGTCTTACAGTCTGAAGTCTTACACTCCAGAGTCCCACACCTGGGTATGGAAAAGTAAACAGGCGGACATCTCGTGGATATCCGCCTGTGAAAATATTGGTGGTGCCCGATAAACGCTATCTGCGCGATGACCTGCTGCTACTGCGACTGCTTCCGGATGACCTGGCTGAACTGCGGCTGCTGCTTGATGAGCTGCGCTGAACCGAACTTCCCCGGCTGCTCCGATTGCTACTTCGGGAAACACTCGGACTGCTCTTCCGATTGCTACTCCGGGATACACCCGGACTGCTTCTGCGGCTGCTGCTGCGCTGGACAGAGGGACTGCTTTTTCTGCTGCTGCTCCCGGAATAAGTGGACCTGCTTCTGGTAGGTGCACTGCGCTGGACAGAGGATCTGCTGCTCCGGCTGCTTTGCTGAACAGAAGGACTGCTTCTTCTGCTGCTGCCACGGGATACAGTTGCACTGCTTTGCCTATTACTGCTGCGCTGATATGATGGGCTGCTGCTTCTATTGCTGCTCCTTGATACGGCTGCCCTGCTACTGCCCTGGCTGCTGCTGCGCTGCACACTGGATCGGCTGCTCCCACTGCTGTTGCTACGCACCGCGGGCCTGCTGGATCTGCTCCGGCTGCTCTGTACAGCAGGACTGTTGCTCCGGCTGCTGCTCCTCGAAACGGCGGACCTGCTGTTGTTACGCTGCGTGGCTGCGCTATTCTGACGGCTGCTGCTGCGTTTTACTGCGGCACTCCGGTCCTGTCCGCTGCGTTGTGATGCACTGCGTACTGCATTTCCATTGTTTTGGTGGCTGGTCCTTGCGGTAGTTTCCCTTCCCTGGGTACTCCTTTGGGTAGATGCACTCCGTACTGCGGTAGCCGAGCGTCCGCGGTCGGAAACAGCTGACCTGGTCCTGCTTGAAGTAGTAGCCGACCGCTGAACACCCTGCCTTGAACTTATTCCACCTGACCTGCTGGAAGTCCGGTTTTGTGAAACAGCGGCTCTGCTTCGGTGTGTCCTTGAACTGGCAGTCCTGGCATAATGCTTCTCTCCTGCAAGTCTCCTTTCGGGACGTGAATATGTTTTCCTGTAATGACCCCGATTGATATTCACTACCACGGTGGGACTGTAGACACGTACGTGCGGACGGTACCAGGCTGTATAATGCCTGCCGCGATACCGGTCCCAGTGACGGTAGTGCCTGTAGTAATGGTCATGCCAGTGATAATGGTACCCATAGTAATAGTGCCAGTAGTGGGGCCTCCATGGGCGCCAGTAGCTCGGATAATATCCCCAGTACCAATGCGACCTCCATACTACGTAGCTCGGTCTGTAGATATACCTGATTACCGGCCAGGCAGCGATGTCATAATAGGTGGTGGTGACCACATTTACTTGCCTTCGGTATGTCTTCCCGGTATACCCTGGGTTCGGTGTTTCAGCATAAATCGGCTCAACAATGTAATTCGGCCCATACAACGCCTCATCACCGATCAACTGGATCTGCACCGCCCCATCGCGGAGTTTCTCCACGACGAAAACAGCAACATCCTGCTGTTCATTCCGGTCCAGGGACGCACGAAGGACAATGGTGTGCACATTCCCATCGACATAATCTGAAACCGTAATGTAATCTACAAGGTTGTCACCGTTCAGATCCAGGTTATTGATAGTGGATTCCTTATCATTCAGACTCCGCTCAAATGCTTCCAGGGTTTCCGATTCCTGGAACAAATCCATCACGGCGTAGAGATTCAGGTTGTCTCCCGGCAGACCAAGATATTCATCGGGATAGTCCTGCGCAGATACGAAGGTCGCAGCT
>CAZOXI010000098.1:0-8835 GCA_964583445.1 uncultured Bacteroidaceae bacterium
ACTGACTGGACAAAAAGTGATGATGACCTGTTGAAATACTATTCCGGAACAGCAAATTATAGCACGAAATTTAATTATGAAAAATCTGGCAATAGTGCTGTTTTTTTAGATCTTGGCAGCGTGGGTGTAATGGCTACAGTTATGTTCAATGGTATAGAGGTGGGAACCACCTGGATGGCTCCTTACCGCCTGAATATTACTGATACCATCAAAAATGGCGAAAATAGTCTTACAATTAAAGTTGTTAATGTTTGGCGCAACAGGATAACCGGGGACAGGTATCTTCCAGAGACTGAGCGAACAACCTGGTTAGTCGTAGATAACGTTACGCCTGATGAAGCATTAATCCCATCGGGACTGTTAGGCGACGTAGAGATTCAAGTCATTGATTGAGCTAATTCTGTAATATTTAGTGAGAGTAAGAGGCTCAGACCCCATGACAAAATTCTTTCCTCAATGCTTCCACCTGCTTATCATTTGACTGGCTCCCACTTCACCAGGCCAAGATCGATCTCCGGAAGACGATCTTCGTCCATGGATTCCCACACCACCAGGGCCGCACCCAGGGCCGTGGCATTATCCACTTCGGAGGTGTAAACGCTCACTTGCGGGTAAAAAGCGGCCAGCAACCGGACGAAAATTTCGTTCCGCGCAAATCCACCGGACACATAGATCGACCGGACCCCATCCTGTGCATCGGAGATCAGTTCCATGGACCTGCTGTTCAAGATGGTCAGATCATACATCAGCCGGTGGTAGGCCTCTTCAAAAGAAGAAAATGCTGAAAGATCGATTTGCTCATCCACATAATTTCCCGGCATCCCCTCCCGGAAAAACACCAGTTCCCTGCCAGCAGTCAGATACCCGGCAAGCAACTGCTCATTAATTTTCACGTGCTTGTAACGGTCTTCCGGCACATTGAAATAGGCCGAAATCCGCCTGACGTTCTCGTCATGTATATGTCCCATAAAAAGCCTGGAAGATTTCACCGGGGTCTGGTCAATGCTCATATAAGCCAGGCAATCTTTCTCAAGCTGCTCCCTTGTGAGCGGCGAATGATTGAACGGGTTCATATTGATGCACCAGGTGCCGGTTGAGATCAGCATAAAATGCTCCCTACTTCCCCGGATATAAGGCACCAGTGAAGCCGAACTGTCGTGAATGCCAATTCCTGCATGCAATCCCCTGCCCTCAATGCTGACAGGTACCGTATTTTTGTTCGGAACAGGATCCGGCAGCTGAATTCCTTCATTACCGATCCATTCGTGGTACCTGTTCTCGTCGAAATCCCACATGAACGTGTGGCAGCCGATGGAGGTTGATTCAGCAACTGCTTCCCCTGTAAAGAGGAAGGAGAGGTATTGCGGAAAATGTAAAATCGATGCTGTCTTTTTATATACTTCCGGCTGACGCTCTTTTAACCAGAGGATCTGTATCCCTGAGTTCAATAACATGCCGAGATCCGGACTGGCTGTCTTCCTGCAAAACTCTTCTTTTCCACCGTATCGGCTGAATAGTTTCTCCCGGATCTGCCCGGGAACCTCCTTCAGGTAATTGTAAACGGGCGTCAACCTGTTCCCGGCATCATCCAGGAAAGCCAGCGAAGCGCCATAGGTTGAAAAATTCATTGCGGCAATATCGTATGCATCGTCGCTTACCAGGTCCGAAATTGTACTTCTGATCCAGTTCTCGATACGCACGATATCATCACATTCATCCCCGTCCTCATCGCGGACCGTGCTGATCTTTTCCTCCTGCTGAAACACCACTTTTAACTGCGCATTGAAAAGCAGCAGTTTCTTGTTCGTTTTACCAATATCAAATACGGCGATTACCTTCTCTTTCATGATTGTTTGCTTTTTGAAACCTGCCTCCTGTAGTTTTCCACTTCCCAGTTGTCGATAAAACTGATCTGTGAGGGTGTCATGGGACGCGGACCCCCGAAGTTCTCTGTATACACACACACTTTCATCATATCCTCGAATACGTCAAGAACGATCCGGGCGGATTGCTCACTTTCCTCCAGGGCGATGATCCCGGCTCCCTCAACTGCAATGACCTTTGGCAGAAATCCGTTCTTCTCCCTGAATTGCTGTATCTGCGGAATGACAGATTCGACTTCCTGCACAAAAAGATATTTTGATTTGCAATAGACGATGTTGTCGGGTGTGAAAGGAATGCTCACAGCGTCAAATGCAGACCTGCCTGCGACGAACCGGTCGGTGAGATGGTTGGCCAGTTGCACAGAGACGCAGCCGCTTGCTTCAGGGTTGCCGGCGAGCAATTTCGTAACCGTGTCCAGTAACGGTTCCTGTCGCTCGTTGGAATGATCGGGGATCACAGAAATATTTGCAGAGATCGTTTCTGCAATATCTCGGTAGATCTCATCAATTTTTTCAATCCTGTCTGCAGCCACAAAAACACCGTGATTCTCCAGGAAAATGATGTGAGGATCGGTCCCATTTACTTCACGGTAATCGTGCAGGGCATTGTCCACCGCCCTGAAAAGAACATAACCCGGGTCGGTGTACTCGATATACAGGCAATCCTCCGAGAAAAGGCTGTCCACCATCTCCTTTGATTCCTTCGCACAGAGGAGTCCGCAGACCATCGCCGGGTGGGTGTGCACAACAAAAGGATGGTCGATGATCTCGTGCATGGAAGTCTCCACGGAAGGCCGCTTATCCTGCGGGTACTCTATGGCATTTGCCAGGTCCTGTTTTACCTGAGCCTCTCTTTCGGTGTTGTCGGAGCTGTAGGCCTTCTCTGAAAGGATCTTAAGTTTCTCCCGGTCCAGGCAGACAAACCCGTTCTCATCAATATCCGCCATAGAACTTCCGCTTGCCTTCACCCATATCCGCCCGGTGTCCTTGAAGGAAGTGTTTCCGCCTCCGGCAATAACATATTCCGGATCGCTGCCATACCTCCTGGATACCTCAACCAGGTCATGAATTTCCTGTCTCATTCGTATATATCTTTTTAAAATCTTCTGAATAACTCAGTTGCAAAAAACCAGTCTCTCTCCAGAGAAACAGATACCCACACCAAAGAAAAAAAGCGGTGATAATAATTATCACCATTACCACCGCTCAACCAACTAACTTACTATTAACTAAAACTAAATACTACCAAATACTAATGCTTATCACTGACTATTAATAACCATTATGTACTGATCCTACCTGTTCTTAAGTTCTTCCTTTTCATATTGCTGAATATCGGAAATAATATCTTCTCCGACCGGGACACCTTCCTTTAAGCAATAATAATCCCATACTGCACCGAAGGGCTTGGTCTTCAGCTCCTCCATGAGTGCCAGCCTTTCGAAATTCTGTTCCGACTCCTCGTACGACAACAGTTTCGCGGTTGGCTCAAGGAGTGCATACATAAAGGCCTTTTTTGCAGCGCGTGTGCCCACCACATAGGCTCCGATCCGGTTAATGGAAGCATCAAAGAAATCCAGCCCGATGTTCACACGGTCCAGGTAATTGCCCCTGATCACCTCAGATGCAATCAGCTGGACATCCTCGTTCAGTGTGACCACATGATCTGAATCCCATCGGATGGGCCTGGTGACGTGCAGCAACAGCTCATCCACGAACTGCAGGCATGCGGAGATCTTGTCCCCCACCTGTTCGGTTGGGTGGAAATGCCCGTTGTCGAGGCAGATCAGTTTCTTCCTGCTGATCGCATATCCCAGGTAAAAGTCATGGGATCCCACGGTCATTGCTTCTGCACCTATTCCAAAGAGCTTGCTTTCGATGGCGTCCTTCATATGCTCCTTCGGATAATCAATCGCCATGGCCTCATCCAGTGATTTCTTCAGGTTGGCGCGCAGAGCGTTGCGATCCACAGGGACATCCTTCGTACCATCCGGGATCCAGGTATTGTGAACACAGGGCGTTCCGAGTTGCTTTCCGATCTCAGCAGAGATGGCCCGGCATCTTTTCACATGTTCCACCCAGAAAGTGCGCACCTTCTCATCTTTCGACGAAAGTGTCAGCCCGCTGTCGGCCATGGGGTGAGAAAAACAGGTGGCATTGAAGTCCATGCCGATCCCCTGCTCCTTGCACCAGTCGATCCAGCTCTGGAAGTGCTTAACTTCGATCTCGTCACGGTCCACTTTTTCGCCCTGGAAATCGCCATAGATCGCATGCAGGTTCAGCCGGTGTTTACCAGGCAACAGGGTCAGCACCTTTTCCAGGTCCTTGCGCATCTCAGCAATACTGGTTGCTTTTCCGGGGTAATTACCGGTGGCCTGTATCCCTCCTCCGGAAAGTGCAGCATCGGGGGTTTCGAATCCTCCCACATCATCGGTTTGCCAGCAGTGCAGGCTGATGACCACATCATTCATCTTTTGTATCGCGGCATCGGTATCGACACCCAGTTCAGCATATTGCTCTCTGGCAAGTGCATATGCCTTCTCAATTAATTCTTGCTTTGCCATATCATTTAATTATTTTAGGTAAAATACTTCTTCCAATTCAATTGAAACAGGTGAATTATCAGGATTCACCTCCATGATATCCGCCATATAATCCCACCACTTCTGAACGATATCGGTTTTCCCGAGATCCTGGGAGCCACTGTCACCATATACCTTTTGAAATGCGAACAAGGTATGGGTCTCCTCATCCAGGAAGATGGAATATTCGCTGATTCCTGCATCCTTAAGCAGTTCCTTGAGTTCGGGCCAGATGGCGTCATGCCGCTTTTTATACTCGTCTTTCATAC
This sequence comes from uncultured Bacteroidaceae bacterium, assembly GCA_964583445.1. Classification (GTDB taxonomy): domain Bacteria; phylum Bacteroidota; class Bacteroidia; order Bacteroidales; genus M55B112. The sequence continues at coordinate 4,735 of CAZOXI010000098.1, forward strand.
CTTTTTTCAGGTACATTTTAAATGCCAGTCGTTGTGTCATACCATTTGTTCTTTTGTTTATTAACTACCCAAGATTTACCACGAATGTGGAGAGGATCAGGACCACGATCCCAATTACCAATACCACCATTGTTTTTCTGCTGGCTCCTTTCCACTCGTTCAGGGCAATGCCCCAGATGTTGCTGAAAGCGATATTCAGTGCCATCAGGATGCTCCAGCTGAATACAGCAATTCCCTCGGGCATCATGCTTTTTCCCATGCCGTAGAAGTGAAACTGAAGAAACCAGAGAAAACCTGCCAGGAAAGTGAATGCAATATTGTTCAGGAAGACCGCCCCGGATACAGAGGTATAATCTTTATAGGTCTTATTTTTAATATTCAGAAATACACAATAAACAAAATTCGTGGCAAAACCACCTGTAAGGATGAAAATCAGGGTGGGATTGCTTTGGAATAAAGAATTGGTTCCAAATTCAAGGGCAACAGCATCGATCGGTTTTCCTACTTCGAACCCATAACTGAACGCTGCACTCATTATTCCTGCAAGGAATGCAATGAACAAACCTTTTTTCAATGCAAACTCCTTAATGGCCGCCTTTCTCTCAGCTTCAGATAATCCCTTGTTCTTCAAGGCGCCTGCATACCCAATAATAGCAATTCCTGCAACGCAAACGGCAACACCAACTACCATCAGGATGCCTGCAGTCGTACCAAAAAGATTTTCCCCTGCTACAATAGGTGGTATGAGAGTACCAAATGCAGCACAAAAGCCCAGTGCTATACTCTGTCCCATGGCAATACCCAGGTATCTTATACTCAGACCAAAAGTTAACCCCCCCACTCCCCAGAGGGCCCCGAATAAAATAGATAACCACTTTGATGAAGCCGGTGCTTCTCTCAGGATATCCATCAATGTGCCATCAGGCACAGTGATGATTGCAAAAAGCCAGGGAGCAATGATCCAGGCTGCCACACCCTGTGTGATCCAATAGGATTCCCATGCCCATTCCTTGACTTTTTTAAATGGTACATAGAAGCTTGCCGCCCCGATACTGCCGATGGCGATCAATCCAATTGCACTCAATGAACTCATAATTTGGTGTATTAGTTGTAAAACTTATATCTTTGAAAATCTCTAGATGCTAGCAAACTTATGATATTGAACAATGAATATCAATGCACAAAAAAGCGAATCATTTGCACTTTTTGAAGGTAGTATATGCAGGACTTTTTCAAATACCTGACTGTAGGAACAGACAGCAAGGAATGGGGGTTGTACCTGAATGTGGCAGGTAAGGCAGAGGTGAAACCAAATAAGGAATACCCCTCAAGGGAGCACCCGTCGGGTTATTACTTTGATTACCGGAGCGGCCGGGTATTGGATGAATACCAGTTCAACTATATTACCCATGGAAATGGACTGCTGGAGAACCGGAAAGGAACATTTAAAGTCGAACCCGGTACACTGATGATCATAAGAAAAAACCAGTGGCACCGGTACAAGCCTGATCACTCGACGGGCTGGACTGAGCATTATATTGGTTTCAATGGGATGATCGCGGACCATTTCCTTTTGCAGAAAAGTGTGCTGATGGGTGAATCCATTCTCCGTATCGGGAAACATGAAGCACTCATTGATGCATATTACAGGATATTCACGCTGGTACTGGAGGAGAAACCGGGATTCCAGGAGATTGCATCCGGACTGGTTCTGAACCTGCTTGGGTACATCACTGCTTTCCAGAAGCAGCGTGGCTTCACCAGCAAACCCCTTGAAACCTCTATCCAGACGCTGCGCTTTGATATGCGGAAGGATATCCTGAATGTGCCGGATCTTGAGCCCTATGCCTCGCAAAGCAACGTCAGTAAAGACTATTTCAGGAATATGTTCAAGAAGTACACCGGCTTTTCCCCGCACCAGTACCATATGGAACTAAAGCTAATGCGCGCGAAGGAGCTGTTGCTTACCACGAACAAAAGCATCAAGGAAATAGCTTACGAACTGGGATTCCAGTCGATCCATTATTTCAGTCGCTGTTTCAAGAAAAAACTGGGAGTGAATCCCAGCGATATCAGGAAATAGACGGGGGACAAACCAGTTTCACAAAGGATTCAATTAAATTCCAAGTCCGTCAAAATCGTATGACAGTTGAAAACCGTCTTCAAATAGTTGATAGCACCTGGTTTTTGAGATTTAAAAGCATTGATATGTATTGTTATACTGTAACAACTAAAACAACAGCCAGGCTGATAACAATCCAAACATGATGCTATATACAATTGATTCAAACTGAATTGTCCAAAACACTTTTTTCGCTACAAATTCTTTTTTTAGATATACTATTCCCTCAATGGTATTGGAAAATGGAACAGCACTCGCAAAATCTGCATAAACAAACATTAAGGAAGCCATAAAAACGAATTGCAGAAAAAAAGAAAGTTCTCCTAAAAATGGCAATATCGGATATAATACTATGGACATAAGTATGGCTCTAACAAATTGTGATGGGACTAATAATCTGGCAATTCGAAGACTTTCTTTTTTATCATCCATATCTCTGAATGAAGATTTGTATAATCGGTTTTTGCCTGAATACACTTTCTTTGCCAGTTGAAAATCTATTACTCCTGCAATCATGTAACACACAATATGAATCCCAAAAAACAAAAGGCTGAATTTTAAATAAGTAACCATAGTTCTCTCCTGTTAGTTTTTAAATAGTTCTAAAATCCATTATTTTAAAAAATTAATTACCTCAGAGTCAAATTTTTCGGGAACCACTAAATTAGATGGGTCGCTTCCTCCTTTAAGTACTTCCAATTTTGAGTCCTTAATTGCTTCATCTGTTTTCTCCGCCATTTTCGGGGTAGTTTTCAATTTGCGGTTTCCACATTTCATGGTCCGCACCAAGTCCATGAATCAAAACAGTTGGTTCTTGTGTTTTGTCGCCATACATCATGTAAATTAAATCAACTTTGTCCGTTGTCTGAAATTTCATATTAACCTCCTAATTTACTATTTTGACTAATCATGAATTAGATCTTGATTATCAATTATTTATAATATTCAAAGTTATAAATTGAGTAATTGGTTCCCAAATTTTTTGGAGATAAATGAAGACTTTTATAATGGAGGAAGTAACCAATGTTTATTATGAAGAGCCCAACAGATGAAATACTTGAAGCCTGTATAAGAGCGTTCTACAATGAAGACAGATATTACCCTGCTGACCAAGCCATAACCAAACTTTTAAAACATTTCCAAACAAGACAGTGTTCCACTTTGTGAGTCTGGAGAGTTGCCTTTCTCAAGATAGTTTCACATCCTGAAGTTAAATTTTTTCCTTTTTCCTGACCTGATAAATTCTCTTATATGATTAGAGAGGTTTCTGATAAAGCTCCCGACCGCAGGGAGGTAATTTGGATATACCCCAAAAAACTGGACGGCAAGTCAAGCTACAATAAAAGTAGTAAATTGCCATGATTGCAATTTTAAAAACCTAGCATAGCTTAACTCGGCGTTCAAATTAATGGGGTAGGTTCAATATGGATGCGTTGAATATTTTCAGAAAAACAAAGGACATGATCATGATCGGTTACGGGAATTCTGAATTGGATGCGTATGCCACTGAGGTGCTCGAAAGCCGGGGAAGATATGTCGCACCTAATCCGCACCCTGAGCGGGGCAGCTTTTTCCGTTCCGACCATTTCAGTTTTGTGAAAGTTGGCGTCCCCTCCCTGTACCTGACTTCCGGTTCAGAATACGTGGGTCATGATAAGGAATGGGGAGAGGAAGTCAGCCAGCAATGGATTATTGAAAAATATCATAAACCAGGAGATGAGTATGAACCAGGAAAATGGAATTTCGAAGGCATCCTGGAAGACATGCAGGTGTTTTTTGAAGTGGGGTATCATCTCAGCAATACCAGTGAATTCCCTGCCTGGAATGCTCATTCTGCATTTAAACGCTGAACACTAAATCTGACATTTTTCCACGGAAGGCAGGAGATGATGCAGCTTTTAATGTAAGAGGCACCATGAACAATCCTGCAACTTCTGCGGTTAGAAAAGTTTAAATTAATCAAATAAAGTAACCTCAAT
>CAZOXI010000099.1:0-8704 GCA_964583445.1 uncultured Bacteroidaceae bacterium
CAAGGCGAATACTCAGGAAAAATTTTGTAAATCCTAACCGGCAAATAATTTCTTTTATGACTGCTGGTCTACCTATCATTAAGGAAATAAAGAGATATCTCGGTAAATCGTATACATTTGTTCATTTTAATCACAGGGATAGAAATCGCGATATTCTGGATCGGGATACAAGGCTGTTAATAAACCTTTCACCTCTGGAATGGTATACTGTATATAATCAATGTACATTGAATTTTTCTCACTACTTTCACGGTACTATAGTAGGCCTTAGAAACAATGTGCCTACATTATCATTTGATAAAACGAATTTTCCTTATCCATATGTGGGTAAAAACGAACAAGTTATGCGAGATTTAAAACTTGATGATTATTTGTTTTTTCAAAAGACAATAAATGATCAAAACGAAAAAGATAGGGTATTTGAACAGATTGATTTTGCATTGAAGAACTTGGATACTGAACGGAAGCGGATTGAAACCTATGCAAATATTGAAAGAGAAAGATCTGAGTCTTTTTTTAATGCTTTAAAAACATTCTTGTAATTAAATATTGCTATTTCTGATAGTTTTTGCATTTCATTCAACCGTAATTAATGGGCAATAGCAAAATTCTTCTGGTAACAAATGCATTTCTTCCCGAGATTTCTCCACGCAGTTTTCGTGCAACAGAATTATGTAAAGAATTCGCCAGACAGGGACATGAGGTAACAGTGCTAACCAAAAAAAGAGATTACGACTATAGCAAATTCTTAAAAGATTATCCGATCAAACTTGAAATGTGGTCAGAGTCAAGGTTGCCAAAGATTCCCAAATTCAGGCGAAAACCACTATCATATTTGAGTAGGGCTTTCTACAGGTTTTTTTCCGTGTTTTTTGAATATCCAAATATAGAAGAGATGTTCAGGGTCAAAAAGAACTTGAAAAAGAAAAATGGTTATCATTTACTAATTTCTTTTGCGGTACCTTATCCTATTCATTGGGGAGTTGCCTGGGCAAGAACAAAAATTAATCCGATAGGAGATACATGGATTGCTGATTGCGGTGATCCGTTCATGGGCAATATTCTGGATACATTTAAGAAACCGTTTTACTTTAAGTATGTAGAAAAATGGTTCAGCAGGGAAACTGATTATATAACAATACCAATTGAATCCGCAAAAAATGGATATTATCGAGAATTTCATTATAAAATAAGAGTTATACCTCAGGGATTTGATTTCAAAATCGATGGCATTCAAAAATCAGATCCGAAGAATTCTATTCCTACTTTTGCATATGCAGGAGGGTTTCTTGAAGGTGCCCGGGATCCAAGGCCACTGCTTAATTATCTATCCACTATAGATAGGCAATTTAAATTCATTGTATATACTAATACAAGGGAGATAATCGACGAATATCAACCTGTTTTAAAAGAGAAACTTTCGATTTCAGGATACATCCCTAGAGAAAAACTGCTTGAACGGTTAAAGGAGATGGATTTTCTTATTAATTTTGATAACAATACCCATCTCAATTCACCAAGTAAATTAATTGACTATGCAATAACAGGCAGACCCGTTCTAAACATTAAAAAAGACTTTCAATATATTGAAATTGAAGAATTTCTCAATGCTGATTACAGCAAGCAGTTGGTGATACCTGACATTCGGAAATACCATATAAGTAATGTTGCCACGCAGTTTCTTGAGTTGGCAGATCTGGATTAGATTATGGATTATAGTTATCCTATAAATAAATATGAATATACAGTCACTAATGGTAAGTATTACTTGGCTTTATTTCTCATATGGCCGTTTATGGCTTTTATAACTGCATTGGCTAACTATAACCAAAAAGAAGCAAGAAGAGTTGTATATTTCTTCCTGATCTATTACGGGCTCACATTTGTAATATCAAATCCTTATGTAGATGCAGCCCGTTATGCAGCAACATTGAAAGAAAATGCAAACCTGCCTTTCTCTCAGTTTTTTAATATTGTTGGTGGGATTTATGCTACTGATACTTCAATCGATATTGTGGAACCTTTCCTTTCGTTTATGGTATCCAGATTTACCAGTTTTCATGGTGTTTTATTTGCTGTCTTTGCAGCAGTATTTGGTTATTTCTACTTAAAAAGTATTAACCTTCTATATTACAAGCATATTCAAAATCCTAATATTAACAGTGTTATCTTTATTATATTCTTTATCCTTATACTGCCAATTACTAACATTAACGGATTCCGTATGTGGACCGCAGCCTGGATGTTTTTCTATGGAGCATATCAAGTTGTAGTCCATAGAAAAACAAATTACTTCCTATTAACATTTTCTGCAGTAATTGTACATTTTAGCTTTATTTCAGCGAATGCAATACTCCTAATATACTATTTCATGGGAAATAGGAATATAATCTATATTCCATTGTTATTGGGTTCATTTATCGTGCCAAACATCGTATCACCAATTTTTAGAATTGCAGCTACCAGGCTTGGGGGCGCTTTTGAAAGCAGGTATGAGGGGTATTCAAGTGAAAATTATATAAGGGCGCTTCAGTCATCAGCAGAGCAGGCTTCATGGTTCATCGTAATTGGAAGGGATATGGTTGTATATTTTCTTCTATTTTCGATGGGTTATATTTTTCTGAAATTACGAAATGAATTTCAGGAAAAATCCCATAATAATATATTTAGTTTTACGATTCTATTCCTTGCATTTGTCAATTTTGCAAAAATCATACCTTCTTTTGGAAGCAGATTCCAGATCATCTTTTTCATGTTTGCAACCCTTTATATTTTAATTTATATAATAAATCAATCGGATAAAAAAATACATATCCTAACATTATTAGGGGTGTTTCCAATGTTGTTATATTCTTCAATCGTGTTCAGGATAGGATCAGAAAGCATCAACCTGTGGTTATTCTCACCTGTCTTTGGATTACCACTTTTAAGTAGTGGGATTCCATTATCAGAAATATTATTTAATTAAGAAATTCTCTTGTTCAATTTTTTACATTTCCAAAACCGAATATCTTGTGTTAAAAGCAGTAGCGAAAAGAATCTATAATTTGCCAGGATGGCACACGGGTCGGAGGATCGTAGTTTTAGATTCAGATGACTGGGGTAGTGTTGGATTGCCGTCACGTAAGACATTGGATAGAATTCAGAATGCCGGATTCAACTTTGAGTTAAATCCATATTTAGAGTATGATGCCCTGGCAAGTGAAGAGGATCTGAATGCGCTTTTTGAAGTGCTGAGGCAACATAAAGACTCAAATGGCAAGCATCCTGTATTCACTGCTAATACAGTTGTTGCTAATCCAGATTTTGAACGTATTGAGCAGTCGGGATTTAAAGAATATCACTACGAGCATTTTACTGAATCTCTGAAACGCTATCCCAAGCATTCATTTGATATTTGGAAGCAGGGGATGAATGAAGGACTATTTTTTCCCCAGTTTCATGCACGAGAGCACCTGAATATTACTTACTGGATGAAGGCATTGCAGGAAGACCATCCAAAGATTATGCTTGGGTTTAAAAACAGGTTCTTCATTCTTGATAAACCAACCCATCCATCCATTGAACATTCATGTACTTCAGCGGACTATCCGAAGAGCTATGAAGAGTTTCTCCTGATCTGTGAAGCACTTGAAGATGGTTTGAATATTTTTGAAGACATTTTTGGGTTCAGATCGAGATCTTTTACAGGTACCGGATATATCTGGAATTCAGATTTTGAGTGCACACTTTCTGACAGTGGCGTAAAGTATTTAAAGGGCCTTCTTGTTCAGATAGATCCGAATTATGAAACGGGGAGACTTAGGAAAAAGTATCATTTTACGGGACAGAAAAATAAATTTGAACAGGTGCATATCGTGAGAAATGCATTTTTTGAGCCAGGACTCACCATTGATACCAGTACCACGGTTGAGGACTGCCTGAATCGCATCAGATTCGCTTTCAAATCAAAGAAACCAGCAATCATATCTACTCACAGGATAGATTATATCGGCTTTATTAATGAGAATTTTAGGAAAGCAAACCTTGCACTACTTGACTTGCTGTTAAAAAAAATGATTGACGAATTTCCCGATGTTGAATTCATGACTTCAGATGAATTAGGAGCGTTAATCAAAGAATAATAATATAAGGTAAGACTATACTTTTGCCACTGATAGCAGGTCAAGATACTGAGACTATGAATAAGAAGAAAAATATTTTATACGCTACGGGAATGCATTCTGCCAAATACGGTGGTTTGGAAAAATTTCTGGTACTTGTCTGCAGGGAATTGACAAAATATAATGTCAGGTTAATTATTTTATATAATTCTTTACCTAGATCAAATGAATTTATTAAGGATATTGAAGAAACGGGAAGCATGATAAAAGTTGCACATGCAATGCATCCAGTAAAGTATTTTTTTAGCTTTTTTAAAATATTTATTGTATACAGACCAAAGATTGTACATACTTCATTCCAGATATACTATTCGATCATTTTTGCAAAAATGTTATTCTGCAGATATACATTTATTAGCTTAAATGGTATGCTTTCGGACCGGAATATCAATGAGGTAACAAAATCTGAACAATTGCCTCGTATGACCATTCGATTCCGTAAAATCATCAACAGGATGACCAATCATTTTTTTGCCATTTCTGATGCAGTGAGGCAACAATATATCCGATTATTTCCCGAAACTGCCCCCAGGATCGAAACAGAATATGTAGGAAGCCTTCCAAATAATTATGATAGGAAAGAAAGCAGGTTAAAGTTAAATGTGGACAGAGATAAAGTTATTATTGGAATCATTTGCTTTTTTTCACCGATAAAAGGGATGGACATTCTTCTGGATGCAATGGACATATTGTTACATAAAATGCAATGTTCAGATTTTATAGTCTATCAGATCGGAATTGATCCTCTGGACCCAAACAGTGAATACCTATTGGAAACCGCCCGGAGGGGAAGCTTATCAGAACATATTTACTGGGCAGGTATACGGGATGATGTTTTTGAATTGTTACCCGGTATGGATATATATTGCCAACCTTCCCGGTCGGAAGGTTTGGGATTCTCACTGATTGAAGCAGGAATGGCGGGATTGCCACTTGTTGGTTCAAATGTTGGAGGAATACCCGAATCAGTGAGAGACGGATATAACGGTTTCTTATTTACTAAGGAGGATCCAGAGATGCTGGCGGCAAAGTTGTTCAAATTGATCAAAGACGAGGAGTTAAGATCGCATTTCGGTGAAAATTCAAAATCACTATTCCTTAAAGAATTCAATATGCAGGAACGTGCTGAGAAAATGAGCAAAACATATCTTGATTATCTTGATATCTCATACTGAATGGACATGCAAAATTTAAAATTATTTTTTGCCGGAGATTTCTGCCCGGTTTTAAGGGTTGAGCAAATTGCAAGGGATGGCGCGACTGAAAAGATCTTTGACGAAATAGCCAGTGTTACATCCGATTCAGATTATACTATAGTTGATCTGGAGTGCCCCTTAATAAATAATGGAAGTCCAATAAAAAAAACAGGACCAAATCTAAAAGCAGATCCGGTAACTGTGAATTCATTGAAATATGCCTCTGTTGATGCCGTGGCTATGGCTAACAACCACATCCGGGATTATGGAGAAAAAGGATTGCTGGAAACCATTGAATTGTGTCATTCAAATTCCATAGATACTATTGGAGTTGGAAAAAATCTTGAAGAGGCAAGAGAACCATTACGGTTAGAATTAAAAGGAAGAAAGCTAAGTATTCTGAATCTTACCGAAAATGAATGGTCCAATACTTATGGTGATATTCCAGGTGCAAATCCATTGGATCTGGTAAATAATTATAATGATATTCAAAAGGCAAAGAATGAGTCTGATATAGTTATTGTAGTCTTTCATGGGGGAAATGAATTTTATGAGCTGCCCGGTCCAAGGGTTAAGAAAATATTGCGATTCTTTGTTGAAGCAGGTGCCTCTGCAATTGTCGGGCATCATACACATGTAAGTAGTGGATATGAAATATATAAAGGTGTACCCATATTTTACAGCCTGGGTAATTTTTGCTATGATGCACCCTTTAAGGCAAGGACAAACTGGCATTATGGGTATGGAGTCAAACTATCCCTCAGTGATAAAATTGAATTCGAACTTATCCCATTCATACAGAACGCTGAAATTCCTGGTGTTCATTTACTTCATGGGGAGGAGAAAACAGAATTTCTGCAACGAATCGATAGCTTGAACAAGATTATATCTGATGATAAGCTTTTAGAGGAAGCATTCGATGGTTATTGTGATGCGAATGCCTTCAGATATGATCAGATATTTGAACCATATCATAGTCGTGTGTTGGTATCCTTAAGAAAGAGGGGTTTATTCCCTTCGCTCATAACAAAGCGAAGGAAACGCTTGTTGTTAAATATTATCCGGTGCGATGCACACCGGGATGTCTTGATGAAATACCTGAACAGGTACGACGCTTAATTTCTATTTAAAAACATTGTTTTTTTATGTGTGGAATTGCAGGATATATATTCAATCAGTCTAAGCTGAAGAATACGGATACTCTGAGAAAAATGCTTCAGGTTCAGAAACACCGGGGCCCCGATGACTCCGGAATAAACGCTTTTAACCTGGACTCCGGCGAAGTTTTGGCATTTCCTACCAACGAAACGGTACAGGTGGATAATCAGTTTAACGGACTTCTCGGATTCAACAGGTTAAGCATACTTGATCTTTCTGAAAATGGTCATCAGCCAATGCTTGATCCTGCTAAACAGATTATGCTTACATTAAACGGAGAGATTTATAATGCATTCGATTACAAGGAAGAATTGGAGGATTGGGGATACAGCTTCAGAAGCACTTCAGACACAGAGATTGTGCTGGCACTTTATCTGAAATACGGATTTCATGGTATGCTGGATAGGCTGAATGGCATGTTTGCCATTGTAATTGCTGATTTTAAACAAAAGTGTCTCTTTATTACCAGGGACCGGTTTGGCATTAAACCGATGTATTATATTAATAAAAAAGCCAGATTTGCATTTTCTTCCGAATTAAAAAGTTTCAAATACCTCGATGATTTCAGGTTTGAACTCAATGAGAAACAGATGGATGAGTTCCTGGTTTTCAGGAGCAATGTAAACGGCACTTTATTTAAGGATATACATTCACTCGACCCCGGCCATTACCTGACCTATAGTATATCAGGAGGTGTAAAAGTCCACCGTTATTTTGATATCAACAGTTACTCAAGAATAAACGAATTGAACGGATCATTGTCTATCTATGGGAAACAGATGGAGGAATGGCTGAGCAAAAGTGTGAAAAGACAGCTAATGAGCGATGTTAAGCTTGGATGCCAGCTTTCAGGAGGCGTGGATTCTTCATTGGTGACGTGGCTGGCCAATAGAAACAGTGATGAAGGGAAATTTGAAGCGGTTTCCATTGTTTTCAGGGAAAAGCAATACAGCGAGGAGAAATATATCGATCATGTTACGGAAGGTTTAGAAATCCCTGCACACAAATTCCTGTTGGATTCGGAATATTATCTAAATCATATAGAAAAAGCCACCTGGCATTTGGAGGTGCCATTAAATCATCCAAATACAGTGGGCATTTATAAACTTTCTCAACTTGCAAAAGAATATGTTACCGTATTATTGAGCGGAGAAGGGGCTGATGAGGTATATGGAGGTTACAGTCGCTTTTATAATGTCAATTATCCCTTTAGGTTACAGAAATTATTGCATGAAGCAAAAAGCAACCGGAAAGACATAAAAAGTATTATCGACTATTTTGATATTGCCTACAGATCGGTCATGGAAACTGCTTTTATGTCACCCTTTCTCGCTGGAAAAGTCTGGAAGGATTTTAAGAAAGACCAGGCAACGTGTAACAGGATAAATTTATACCGGACATTGAATGGTTCAGCTTTCGATCGCCAGGTGAAATATGAAATGCAGACCTATTTGCCTGACCTTTTAATAAGGCAGGATAAAATGTCAATGGCTCATTCGATTGAAAACAGGGTACCATTCCTCGATAATGAAGTGGTGCAAAATTCTTTCTCAATTCCTGAGAAATATTTATTACTCAGAAAAAGCCCTGAAGGAGGAAATGCCGAGAAATACCTGATGAAAAAAATGGCTGCGAAACAGTTTGGGAATGATTTTGCATTCAGGGATAAAATGGGATTTGGGATTCCTGTAAAGGAATTCTTTACAGAACCCAGATTTATGCAGTATCTGAATGATAAAGTATTCCCGGGTATTCGCAACAGGGGTATTTTCGATTATGGTATGGTGGTGAATTGGACTACCCGGATCGGAAACCTGAAATATTTTGAACTTGAAGCCCTTTGGGTCATGGTATCTTTTGAAATCTGGGCTTCTGTATACCTTGATAATGATCATGAAAATTGGAATTCATCATACTAAGGGTTCATTCAGTGAGCGATGGATAGCTTATTGCGATGATCATAAGATCGACTATAAACTAGTTGATTGTTACCGTTCCGATATCGTCAAGCAAATGGCAGATTGTGATGCATTGATGTGGCATTTCAATCATAAAGGTGCCCGGGAGAGTAAATTTGCCAAGCAATTATTGTTTTCACTTGAAGCATCCGGTAAAAAAGTATTTCCTGATTTTAAGACAGCCTGGCATTTTGATGATAAAGTCGGACAGAAATATCTCCTGGAGTCA
>CAZOXI010000100.1:0-8659 GCA_964583445.1 uncultured Bacteroidaceae bacterium
AACACGGAGTGAATTTCATAAATACCGCATCATCGAGGAATTGTACAATGTGCGTAAGGATCCGCACGAATATATCAACCTTGCCTATAAATCGGAATACGCACCGCGCGTTGCCGAAATGAGGCAAATACTGGTCGACTGGATGGAGGCAACCGGTCATCCTGGCCTGGTGCTGATGAAGGATCCATATAACCAGGAGCTTATCGATACCTACATGCAATGGGAGAAGGAAACTGCACGTGAAGAAATTGATGAACTGATCGCCATCAAAAAGGAAATGAAATAGTCCGGTTGCAGGGAAGTACATAATTGCTTCCCTGCATCCGCATACTGAAGGATTACTGCTGATCCACCACGAACTTCTTTGTAATGGTTTGATTGCCGGATCCCATTCTTAGCAGGTACATGCCGGAGGTGTATCCGGAGAGATCCAGTTGAATTCTGTTCTCACCATGCGTCATGCGGCTGGCTGTAAAAATTTTTCGTCCCGTAAGACTGTATATTTCCACGCTCATGTCCCCGGCAAGGCCTGTCCATTCAACATGTAACATGTCGGTAGCGGGATTGGGAAACAGATCAACACCTGGAACCTGGGATACATTCAATGCCGTCGGTTCTCCTACTTCACCAAAAAGCTGCAGTTCAGCCATCTGCATCAGTCCCTGGGTATCTCCGTTGATATCTGTGATGTACAGGCGGTACCTGGCGAACAAGTCTTCATTTTCAAAATTCCAGACCCTGGTTTTGAACCTGCTTTCCCAAACTGGGTTGTCTTTTACGGTGTGCAGCGTTACCCATCTCCCGGATACATCATCCCAGCCACTGAGCCGCCAGTCACGCGGATCCCTGGCAGGCACATCGTTTGCTGATGTGATCGTATAACCATTCAGTTTTGTGAACCGGTTGGTTTTAATTTCTACCCATGAAGTAATGGCACTTACCAGGTACTTGGTTTCCACGTCATTATCGATGAGCATTTCCACCCGCTCACCCGGAGGTGATCCGGATCCACTGCCTCCGGGGATCCAGGGTTCATCATCGTTGGATCCAAATATAATTGTGCCCTCAAAATCCGTTATGTCTGTTCCAGGAGGAAGTGCAACATCGCAGGAACCGAAAAGGAATGCTTCCAGCACACGGTCTTCTGCAGGCACAGTGAGTTGCCTGTACCCTGCGCTATTGGCGCAGTCGCCCGAAACCTGTTCTGTCACAATATTGCTTGCGGAATCCGCACCGTCCTGGTAGGCGAAATTGTACGACAGGTTTTTACCTGTCATGAAGCTGCCAACAACCGCATAAATACTGTCTGCATCTTCGTCTGTCATCTCTGTTCTCTTCGCTCCATTGTTTGTGACCAGCCACACCTCGCCATTTTCATACAGATCATCGACATCCCGCATGTTGACACGGAATGTGATGTCGGTATAGAGTGTCTCTCCAAATAAATCCACAAACAGGTATATATAATTGGATTCAAGCGTTTCATTCACTGCCTTCAGGCGGTAGTGATATGTTTCCTGGCTGATGTCATCGTCGAGGTAGCTGACTGTATTTGCAGGAAGCGCTGTCAATTGCGTGAAGGTCGCTCCGCCATCGGAGGAGCGCTCCAGGATGAATTGGGTTTCATTCGTGACATTGTCGGTCCATTGCAGTTCAATGTATTGCGATCCTTCGGTGGGGTCCAGGTCAGAAATTGAAAGATTGACCGGGGAGGCCATTCGTGCATTGCCAGCCTCAGTGAGTTTTCCATTTCCTTTCCAGTCAAGGAGCATGTCATAAATGTTTCCCTCCAGTTGTTCAGGAATGGTGATGTTTTCGACCCCAATAGTACCCAACCTGTCTTGCACCTGCTGCAGGTAGAGGCTGCGCACTGATACATGAGTGCCATGCTGATCGTAGTGTCCCCTGTAAACCCCGGGTCGTGTGTTGTTGATGTACCCGCTTAATACTTCGGTTCCCGTGTTGCCGATGGCATAATTCATATGACCGGTGGGGGTCATCGGCCGGACAGGTGGGGGTGATCCCGGGGCCGACCAGCCGCATGTTCTCCACGCCCACCCTGCTGATCCGGTTATGGGAAAAGGCTAATTTCACGATCTCGCCACCCCCGAATTTCGCCTGCATAGGCAGGATCACGGGTGAATGGATCGTGATGCTGTCATTTTCCATATGCGTAATGATCCGTTCATAATTGATGGTATAGGTCCCAATGTCCCAGTCCAGGTCACCCGTGGACATATATGCATTGGCATAGATTGCATCCAGCCATGCCTGGTTTGGGGTGAACCGCACAAAGATCGTATCCCCGGCGCTATACCCGCTCGCGTCTTCAACATGGAAACCAAATACGCCCGATCCCACGTATGGATCCTTGATCCTGGTCTTGTTGCTACCAGCAGCAGCGTGGCGTTGCGGCCTGGTGGCTATCACCCGGTGTTTCTTTTCAAATGATGTGGTGAGCACTGTGCCGCCAGGTCCCTGTCCCTCCCCACGCAGGATTACCCCGCTGGTTTTGATCTGGAGGGCGTCGTCGCCGGGGAGCAGCGCCTTGCCCAGTTCATAGGTACCTGCTTTCAACAACACAGCTCCCCTGTACCCGTTTTCATCCGGTTCCAGCCCAGACACATAATCGATGGCAGCCTGGATGCGTTCCTGGTCATCTCCAAACTGAGGATATACCGTCGCTTTGACAGGTACGTCGGGAATGGCCACTCCACCACCCATGAATCCACAGTGCGAATAGTCGATGACCAGGTTATCGGCGTTGGATTCCTGGGTATTGGCATGTTTTACATAGACCAGCCGGCCATTTTCGTCGGGGTAAACAAGTTCCGGGTCGGGTTGACCTTTAGCAAGGGAAGATCCCAGTAAAAAGGGGATGCAAATAATGGTTGAAAGAACGGGGCGTATTTTTCTCATGGTAAACTAATTTTTTCTAAAAATATTAGTCCATCCTTAAAAGAATCTTAAAATGACATTAAACCGCAATTAATTACCCTAGGACTATTAATCAAATATTAATCTCCCATTATGGTGCATCTATTATATTTTAATTTTTTTTGGTCATTTAAACAATAGGCAACGCTTCTGAACATTCTGGACCATTTTCGGGGTGTCAATGGCTCTTCACGGGATTGGTAAAGAATATGAAGTGAAATAGCGATGTTGCGTTGCTGAGCAAACGATCAAGCGCGATAGGGAAAAATTAAGAAAATATTAGGCCAGGATACGTATCTTAATTTTCGTCTTTGAAAAAAAGCAAATCAATATGTAAACCAATAAACATGTGGATATGAATCTTTTTTTTTCTTTGCTGACGCTTGGTTCTTTATTACTGGCAGGATGCGGCACAGCGAATGAGAAGCCGGAGCAACCTAATATTTTAATTATCCTCACCGATGACCAGGGCAATGCTGATGCAGGCTACCAGCGAACTCCTCCCATCGTCTCAACCCCCGCCATTGACGAACTTGCTAATTCCGGAGTTGCATTTACCAATGGCTATGCCAGTGCATTTGTCTGCGCACCCACCCGTGCGGGACTATTAACAGGCCGCTACCAGCAACGTTTCGGCTTTTACGAAGCATCGGATTCAAGAGAGGGTATGCCCTTAACCGAAATAACACTTGCTGATATTTTGAAAGAAGCAGGCTACGTAACAGGAGTGTTCGGGAAGTGGCACCTTGGTATTACTGAAGCGTATCATCCTGTCAACAGGGGATTCGATACTTTCTATGGCTTTCTCGGACATGGGGCACATGACTATTTCGACCTGTCAATCTCAGATGATCCCGGTGATGCACATGGCAATATCTATCGTAATCTTCAGCCGGTGTCTGATACGGGTTACCTGACAGATATTCTTGCACGTGAGACCTGCAGGTTCATCAAGGACAATGCAGATAGTGAAGCCCCCTTCTTTGCTTACCTTGCATTCAATGCGGTACATTGGCCACTGCAGGCCCCTGAAGAGGATATCAATAAGTTTGATACAGGAGATCCGGAGCGGGACATTTATCTGGCCATGCTCCACCGGATGGATGTTGGCATTGGCCACGTAATACAAACGCTCAAAGAAACAGGTGTGTATGACAATACGTTGATATTTTATTTATCAGACAACGGCGGTGCAAAGAAGAACAGTGCTGTGAATTTACCTTTTCGTGATTACAAACAAAGTGTGTATGAAGGCGGCCTCAGGGTTCCGTTTGTGATGAGCTGGCCCGATCAGCTGAAACCTGCTACCCTTGATGAGCCGGTGATCTCTATCGATATTCTTCCCACCGTTTGTGCAGCACTGGATATTGAACTTCCCGAAGACCGGGTTTATGACGGAAGGAATATATTCTCAGTCATTAACAACAGGAGCACAAGGCCCCTGCACGAGCAATTGTATTTTGATGGCAACAGGGGATCCTGGGCTGTACGGGAAGCAGAATGGAAATTGCTCAAGTCAAGAAGAGGTGACGCGGAATTGTATAACCTGGAATACGATCCATATGAAGAAAAGAACCTGATCGAAGAAGAACCGGAAGTGGCAAACGATCTGCAGGAGAAATACACTGCCTGGAGAAATGAAATGGCAACTCCGATGGGGAATAAGTAGTGTTCATATAGAAGAAAATAATCCTGAAAATATCCAGAAACTATGAGCCAAAAACCAACGCAAATTTTCCATAGTGCATTTAGAAGAACACTATGTATTGTATTATCGTTAGGAATGTTATCGGGTAATGGTTGCTCGACCAGTGAAGAACCCCGGCGACCCAACATTATTTATATCATGACGGATGATCAGAGTTCCATCGTTCCTATTCCCGAGGATAGTGAATTTGATTTTGCAGACGGGAACAACCGGGGGATCCAGTCACATCCGTTTGGATTCTGTGGTGACCCGGATGTGCATACCCCTGTAATCGATGAGCTTGCAAGCAAAGGTATGATCTTCACCCGGGCATATGTGTCGAGTTCGGTGTGTTCACCCAGCAGGTATACTACACTTACAGGCAGGTATGCCGGGAGGTGTGAAGGGAATGCTTTTATGCGGCTGCATCCGGAAGGGGAGATGACGCGTGTTGAGAACAATACTGAGCTGGAGGAACAGCGTGATAATCTTCCCCGGCTTCTTCAGCGTGCAGGATACAGGACAGGTTTTGTTGGGAAGAGTCACATCATCGACCACCACCTGCTCAGAAAACAGAACTGGGAGGAGAACGGCCTCATGACATATGCCTATGATGCAAACCCGAAAGAACCCGAGGTCAACCAGGCCATGCACCACAACCATGACTATTGGGCCAACCGGATTTTGGATTTTGGATTTGATTATGCCAACGGTATATATGCGGCCAATTTGAGGGAGTTGTATAACGACTCACTGAACGTGCATAATATCGAATGGAAAAACCAGGCGGCACTGGAATTTATAGACCAGGCCGGGGATGAACCTTTCTTCTTGTATTACAGTGAGATGGTGCCACATGGACCCGCCCCCTGGATCCGGCGAAATGGTGAATATGTGTATGGGCTCGATGCCAATCCGGGTTTTACCGGGGAAGGGTACGTGGAGGATCCCTTCGAAAACATGCCGGACCGGGATAAGATACTGGAAGAGGTCAGGGCAGCAGGCAAAGATCCCGACCATGCCTGGCTCACGTGGTTTGATCATGCCGTGGGTGCGGTCGTAGATAAGCTCGAAGAAAATGGGATTCTGGACAACACCTTGATCATTATATGCTCCGATCATGGGAACTACAATTTTGCAAAGTCAACGGTGTACGAAGGGGGCGTAAAGATACCGCTCATGATGCATTGGCCTGAGGGCATCGCTCCCGGAATGGTGTATGATGAGCTGGTACAGAACATTGATTTCACGCCCACATTCCTGGACCTGGCCGGGGTGGATCATTCCACGGCAGCGCACCTGGATGGTGTAAGTCTCAAAAATACGCTTGCAGGTGAACTGGCACCGTTGCACGAACACCTGTTCTTTGAGATCGGGTTTGCCAGGGGGGTGATGACGAAGGGCTGGAAATATATCACCGTGAGATACGACGAGCTTGCCCGGGAGCAGATGGAAGCAGGTAAGGTGTTTACAGGCTGGAACGGGCATACCTACACCCAACCCTACTACATCAGGAACAGTCATCTCGGATACCATGCGGCATTGCTGAACCCCAATTATTTTCAACGCGACCAGTTATACAACCTGGAGATTGACCCCAGGGAGCAGAATAATATTTTTGACCAGGAAGCCGGGAAGGCAGATGAGATGAAAGCGCTATTGACGGATTACCTCTCTTCCTTTCCAAACAGGCCTTACGGGGAATTCGTGGAGTGAGTGGAACATCCGGTACGCAGCAGCGTTCATGGACCCGGTGAATGGGGATGAGTGACACAACTGAAAAAACTGGAGATTTATCTTTCTGTATACTAATAATTTAAGTAAGATATAGGTATGATTAAACGCACGATGATCAGACAAGGTGTTTTGTTTCTCTTATTGCTTGGGCTGCTCAGCTGTAACCAGGGCCGGCAGGAAGCTCCGCCGAACATTATTTTTATCCTGGCTGATGATCTCGGGGCGGGGGATCTGCAATGTACGGGGCACCCATATGCCATGACACCGCACCTTGACCAACTCGCTAACAACGGAATCAGGTTTGAGCGGGCCTATATGGCAGGTGCATGGTGCGCCCCCAGCCGGTATGGATTGATGAGCGGGCAGTTCCCGGCACGTTATTTCGATCAGACCAGGACGATCAGATCCAGTGAACCTACTGTAACCGGGATATTAAAAAATGCCGGGTACCAGGTAGCGCATTTTGGAAAATGGCATTTGACCAGCGACCGGAAATCCGATGATGTACCGGGTGATTTTGGTATCGATGAACACTTCCTGACCAATTTTCGGGGAGGTGCAGAAGTCGACACCTGGAGCAGGGAGGCGCGTAACGAGGAATACTGGCGTGCAAAAACCACGGATGCTTATGTGGATATGACCATCGATTTCATCAGGCAAAACAGGGCCGAAAAGGAGAAAAAACCTTTCTATGTTAACCTCTGGATCTATCCCACACATTCATATATCCACCCGACGCCTGAACAATTGGCCTTCTACGCAGGACTAGAAGTGAATATCGGTGATTTTAACCCATACCAGCAGGAATTTTTAAAATTTGTTGCCGAACATGGGAATATTGACAAGGCCATGCAGGCCTATTGTGCAGATGTCACTGCAATGGACCGTGCACTCGGACGCCTGTTTGATTTTATTGAAGACAAGGGGCTGGATGAAAATACGCTGATCGTTTTTACAAGTGACAACGGACCGGGACCCCTTGCAACACAGGTGAAATCCGGAAGCGTCGTTGAACGATATAAAGAAAGACCGGACCTGCTGAACAACGTGGGATCGGCAAAAATTTACAAAGAACGCAAAGTAAGCCTTCATGAGGGGGGGATCAGGGTGCCATTTATTATTGCATGGGAGGGTAATATTCCCGAGGGAAAGGTAAATGCAACATCGGTGATCCATGGTACCGACTGGCTGCCCACCATTGCCTCAATCTGTGGTCTGGAAATGCCTGAAGGTACCTTTGACGGGGTGGATGTTTCACCAGCATTCCTTGGAGAGGAGCCTGTACGTGAAAAGGAAGTCTACTGGACACAGGCGGGTGCGGTCGCAATGCTGCAGGGGCGATGGAAAGCAATAATGGAAAGGAATGGAGAACTGTTGCTCTATGACATAGTGAATGATCCTGGAGAAAGAAATGAATTAAGTGCGGAATATCCTGAAGAGGCTACTGGTCTCCGAAACAGTATCCTGGATTGGAAAAATTCAATGAATGCGACGCATCTCAATTAACAGGTCAATCATCCGTTCATAGCGTAAAGTTCATTCTTCCAAACCATGGATTAGGTTTTATTCCTTATATTGCAGGGATGATTACAGAGGATTTGACATATACAGAAAGGATCCTCCAGCTGAAACAAGATATGTTCACTGAACCAAGGGAAATGTCTGTTGAACATGCTTTACTGGTTACTGAAAGCTACAGGAAGCATGAAGATGAACCTAGAATCCTCCAGCGCGCAAAAGCATTTGCTCATGCAGCGAAACATATCCGGATCAGGATCGACCCTGCTGAGTTGATTGTCGGCAATCGTTCCAGCGGTGTACGTGCCGGAATCGTCTTCCCCGAATCCGGGATCGACTGGATCGAATCAGAAATAGATACACTATCCACACGCCCCCAGGACCGCTTCAATGTCCGTGCGACCGATAAAGCAGTATTCCGTAAACAGATCGTTCCTTTCTGGAAAGGAAAAACGCTCGAGTACATTATCAAAGGGGGCAGGGAAGGGGACGAGATCAAGGCGATCGAAAAGGTGGTCAAGATCAACCAGAAAGACCATGCCCAGGGACATATCCTTCCGGATGTGGCCGGCTGGCTCGAAAAGGGTCCTTCACAGCTGCAACAGGAGGCAGAACAGCTCAGAGCGTCAACCCACGATCAGGGTGGATCAGGAACCCGTGATCAGGACAAAGCAGATTTTTACCAGGCACAATCCATCGTGTTGAAGGCAGCTACAGATTTTATGATGCGTTATGCTGAACTTGCCCGGCAAATGGCCTCCAGGGAGGAAAACAGCACCT
>CAZOXI010000101.1:0-8645 GCA_964583445.1 uncultured Bacteroidaceae bacterium
ATGAAGCTGCCTTTCGGAATTGCCCAGATTGGTAAAGCGTTCCGGAATGAGATTATTGCCCGGCAATTTATTTTCAGAATGCGCGAATTCGAGCAAATGGAAATGCAATATTTTGTAAAACCGGGGTCAGAGATGAAGTTTTTTGAGACCTGGAAAGAACGGCGGATGAAATGGCATCTCGCACTTGGATACACAGAAGAAAATTACCGGTTCCATGACCATGACAAACTGGCCCACTATGCGAATGCTGCAACAGATGTAGAATATAAATTTCCATTCGGATTCAAAGAGGTGGAAGGGATCCATTCCCGTACGGATTTTGACCTGGGGAGCCATCAGAAATATTCCGGGAAAAAAATCCAGTATTTTGATCCCGAATCCAATGAATCCTTCACTCCCTTTGTAGTGGAGACCTCGATTGGCCTGGACAGGATGTTCCTTCAAATTGTAGCTGCAGCCTATACAGAGGAAAAATTGACTAAGGAAAACGGGGATGAGGATATGCGGGTGGTAATGAAGCTTCCCCCGGCGCTTGCTCCTGTTAAACTTGCCGTCCTGCCACTCACCAAGAAAGACGGATTACCTGATAAAGCCAGGCAGATCATCGACACCCTGAAGTTTGACTTCAATTGCCAATATGAAGAAAAAGACTCGATTGGCAGAAGGTACCGCAGGCAGGATGCCATTGGAACACCATATTGCATCACTATTGATCACCAAACACTTGAAGATGACACGGTAACCATCAGGCACAGGGATACCATGGAACAGGACCGGGTTGCCATCAATTCCCTCGGGCAAATAATTAAGGATAAGGTTGATATAACCACGCTACTGAAAAAGCTGTGACACCCATGAAACGGGTACTCATTATCACCTATTATTGGCCGCCCAGCGGAGGAGCAGGGGTACAGAGGTGGTTAAAGTTCGCAAAATACCTGCCAGGCTATGACTGGGAACCCATTATCCTTACCGTGGATCCGCAAGATGCCACATACCCTGTAGCTGATCCAACGCTAAGCCAGGAAATAAACCCTTCGACCAGGGTTTACCGGACAAGAAGCAAAGAATTATTTTCTTTATATAAAAAGGTTTCTGGCGCTGGCCAGGTACCACATGCCGGATTTGCCGGGGAATCACACAGAATTTCCTTCAAACAGATAATAGCCAGGTTCATCAGGGGGAATTTTTTACTTCCGGATCCCAGGAAAGGGTGGAACAGGTTTGCGGTGAAAAAAGCAGGCGAAATTCTTTCAAACGAAAAAATCGATTGTATTGTTACCACCGGACCACCGCATTCTACCCATCTTATTGGCATAAACCTATCGGAAAAATACCGTATTCCATGGGTCGCTGATTTCAGGGATCCATGGACTGACATTTATTATTACAAGCAGTTTTATCCAAGTTATTTTGCAGATAAATACAATAAAAGAAAGGAAAAAGAAGTACTCGAAAAAGCAAACCTGGTCCTCACAGTTGGTCCGACACTGCAAGAAATATTAGGAGAAAAAATTACGCATGGCAGGGACAAAGTCAAAGTGATTACCAATGGTTATGATCCTGATGATTTTAAGAACCTGGAAGCGCCAGACCCCGATCACTTTACGCTTACTTATGTTGGCACCATCGCGGAAACTTATCCCCTTGAACCGTTCTTCAAAGCACTTAAGTCGCTTTTAAATGAGTTTGAGCATATGCGGGTAAGATTTATTGGTACCATTTCTTCTAAATTCCTGCAAATGATTAAGGAACTGCCGCAGGGGCAAATTAAAATAATGTCGTATGTTGAACATGCTACGGCTATTGGTTATATGAGCAGTTCTGATGCATTATTGCTCGTAATCCCTTCTCATACCAGCAATAAAGGAATTCTGACAGGGAAATTGTTTGAGTACCTGGCTGTTGCCAGACCGGTAATATTAATAGGTCCGGAGGATGGAGATGCTGCCTCAATTCTCAGGGAAGCGAAATCGGGAAGTATTTGTTCCGGTATGGACGAAAAAGAGATCAAAAACATACTCTCACAATTGATAAAAGCACCTCCAACAGTCTATCCTGTCAAGTCATATAACCGGGAGATTATCACCCGCAAGCTTGCAGGACTCTTTGATGGAATCCGGTCCCAATATCCGGCCTGAGATCACCTTGAGCGCTGCATACCTGTCGTAATCTTGCCAGGATAGGCAGGTATCCTGGAGCCCTTTTTTACCAAAATATAGTACCTGTAGATCATATCCCTGATAAGGGAATAAAAAAGCCGGAGGCTGTATCCCAGCCGCACGATCCATTTTGTTGGATACTTTTGATTGTCCATTAAGGAACCATATCCAAGCGCCTTCTGGATTTCTTCGGCATTTATGTATTCAAGTTGATATTGCCTGATATGCCTCTTGCTGATCCTGGTATGCAGCATGGTATAATAGTGGAATCCTGTCAGGTATGATTTATATTTTCCAACAGAGCTACTATCTATCCCCGCATTTGGCGAATGATTCCAGGAGGCCACTTCCACCTTTTCATTTTCTTTAGCATACAGCATTTGCGCATCATATTTCAATTCGAGGAAATCACATAACCTTTTTATTTCGTAAGCCGGATCTTTCACAAGATCTTCATACCTGATCTCATAATAATTTGGCAAATTTCTGTAATTCAATGCCTGCGATGTATTGTAAAGCCATAGCATTGTGGCAAAATAAGGACGCATACCCCTTTTTATAAATGAGGTGACCACGTCCCTTCCATCCCTGTATATATGTATAAACCGTGCCTCGGGGTATAGATGCATGAATTCCCTGAAACAGTATACATTTGAAGGCGTTTTCTCAGCCCACAGCGTTTTACCTGCATTATCCAGGTATACAGAAAAAAAACGGTCAATAAAATCCTTTTGATCAGTGGACGCTTTGATTAGATCGGAAAACGCTGAAGCAGAAAAACCATATTTCTCAAAATAGATTCGCGGATATAGAAACCATCCGTCAGTACACATACCGCGATTAATGATTTTTTTCCGCTGCGCCTTCAATTCCTCGAAAGGCATATTAAAAAATGCGCGTTTATTAAAGAGGGATAATTCAGGGCCTGCAGCTATTTTTTTATGCCTGTTGAGTATAGTAATAAGTAAAGTGCTTCCGGAACTTCCGGCACCTCCCAAAATGATTGGACGTTCACAGCTCATACTCTAAAAATAGGATGTTGAATAAATACGTTTTTTAATCTCCTGACTCTTAAAAATGTCAATAAAAACAATAATTGAATTTGGTAATCTGGTGAATCATTTATCGAATCAATTTCTATATACATAGTCTTTTCCTCCTTTTTGTGTATATCTCCGTCTTATTTTTTTCAGGATGTCCATTAGATTTTCAATTTCAGATTTTCTGAATAATCGAAATAAAAAGAGCAGCGCAAGATATAAAAAGAGGATGCCGGCCTTTAAAAGAATATTTACAAAATAAGACACATCAGCAAAGGAGAAGAGGTAAAACCCTGCAACGCATATCATGGATATCATCAACAAAAGCAATAATCTGCGGTATTCATACTTAATATGATAAAACCTCTGGGAAGTGAAAAATGTCACGATAAACATGAATGAGGTCGTGATCATAAATGCCCATGCACTGCCTGAAAGCCCGAATTTCGGCACGAGCAATGCATTGAAAAATATGTTAATCAGTGCAGACGTAACAGTTATATACGCCAGGTAGCGTGTGGCTTTTTTTACATAAAAGATTTTAGTAACCACCATGTAATAACCTCCCTGAATAACGTATGCGAAAACCAGTATAGGCGCTATACTAATGGCACCAAAATAGGGCTCTGTGGTCAGCAGGATAATCGCCTCTTCAGAAAACATCGCAATGAGTAATCCCAGGAAAACCACTACAACAGTATAATAAGTAGTAAGTTGTGCAAATATCCTTTTCGCCTCCTCAGGCTGTTTTGAACTTGCTGTTCTCATAAAGAAAGGATTCCAGGTCAGGTTAATGGAGGTAATTAAAAGATTCATGATCGTGCCCATCAGGAAAGCTATGTTGAATATCCCTGCGGCATCAACTCCCTGATTAATATTCAGGTAATACTTTGCCGTGAGTCCAAGTACAACACCAGCCAGATTATGCGGCAGGATGGGTAATGCGTACTTCAGTAATTCCTTGAACTTTGTTACATTAAAAGAAATAATGATGTCTTTGAGAAGCAAGAAGAAAGATGCCAGGAAGAAAACACCGCAAATGATAAATTCTGAAAGGATCTTTCCAAGGGCCCCCATCTTGAGTGCAACTACCATGTAGATGGTCAGTGCAACGATCAATAAGAATTTTAAAAGACTGAAAGCTCCATATGCGATAGATTGCTGCCGCAACCGGAAAAGATTCAGTTTCATATCAAATGTCAGCAGAAAAAAACTCGTCCAGAGGCCCAGGATGATGTAAGGATAAAAATCAACCCCCGGGAATAACCTTTCAAATAATGGTTTTCCGAAAAAGGTTAACAATATATTTCCGACCAGGCCAAGAAGAAGGATAAAGGTGGTGATCATCCCCAGCGTACGCTTTTGTTCAACGGACCTGTCCTTGTGATCAAAGAAAAAACGACCAAATGTTGCGCGCATTCCAAAAGTATATATGATCAGGAATGCATTGATAACAGGTGCAACAATGGATATTATACCATAGTCCTCGACAGTTAGAAAGCGTGTATAAATAGGAATAAGAATGATCCCTATGGCTTTTGTAAGCACATTGGAAACAGTATAGATAGCACTGTGCGTTCCTATTTCTTTTATATACTGTCTCACTTAAATACGCATAAAGATCAATCTGACCAGTCCGTCTTAAAATGATAATACAAGTTATACAATCCTCATTTACCGGATTGTGAAATTCAGATCACAACAACTCTGTAAATTTATGACTGATTGTAAAGATAATTAAAGCTTTTACGCAGACTATAGATTATTGTAGATGTTGCCAATTGTTTCTGAAGACACTTCCCAGTTGAGGTTCTTCCGGACTGCTTTAAGACCATTCGCTGCCAGTCGTCTTCTATACTGTTGATCCAACAACTTTTTAAATCCATTGACACATGAATCAATATTACCCGATGTATACACCACCCCGGCTTCTGTTTCGCTGAGAATCCGGGCTACTGAGATACAATCAGAAGCAAGCACGGGCTTTTCATAAAACATATATTCATACAGCTTATTCGGCGAAGAGTTATCAGATTGCTCGGTGCGCAGGTGCGGGATCAATGCAATATCTGCTTTTGCCTGTATCTGCACCATCTCCCCGAATGGTTTCCAACCCCAGAATTTAACGTGATCCTGAATATCCAGCTGTGCTGCCAGGGTGGTGAGTCGATCAAGATAGGAACCCTCCCCAACGATCCATAGCCGCGTGTTTTCAGCAATACTGATCATTTCAGGTAGCGCTCGAATGATATCCTGGAGTCCCCTGTGATAATTGATCCCTCCAGAATAGAACAACGTAATATACTCATTATCTGGCGTTCCCTTCACATGGGTCATCTCGGAAAGCATTGGCAGATTGGATACAATTTCAATTTTTTCCATTTGAACACCCACAGACTTAATGCGGTCCGCCATTTCACGGATAACTGTAATTACCCTGTCAGCAAGGGGAACCATCTTTCTTTCATAATTTTTCCACTGCCTGACGGAAATAAGCAATTTCCCCAAAAATGTCTTGGAGTAAGGTGAAGCATCAACCAGGGCAGGATAATTTTCGTGCAAATCGAGGATATAGTGTACACCGAATTTTTTCTTTGCATACAAACCTACTGATGCCAGAGGAAGGTCGTGAACATGGATTGCGTCAAATTCAAATTTATTCCTGATGTCCCGGACATATTTTTTCCAGAAATTGAAATAGAGTGGTATTCTTAATGCAATCGCACCGGATTTATATACAAAAAAGCTGATATACTTTTTAAAGAGACGAATTTGCTTATAGTTACTTTCCCTGGCATCTTTTGTGAAACAAATGCTTGCAATAGCTACTTCATGTCCTAGATTTTGCAGAGATAATGCCTCTTTTTCCACCCTGACATCAGGAGGAAAATCATTTTCCAGCAACATCAGGATTTTCATATTGAATAGATTTTTTCCATGGAATCAAATTCAAAATTAAAGTAATTCTGGAAATAGTTATTAAAAAGCTATTTTTGTTTCTTACAATATTTAAATAACAAGGCATGCTGAAGAAAATTGATTTCGCTCAAATACTCCCACACCTGGTTGCAATTATTTCATTCCTGGTCATATCCTACGCCTATTTCTCACCATTACTTGAAGGCAAGCGACTCAATCAACACGACCAGAAAACCTTCCTGGGCGGCGCAAAGGAAATTATTGATTATCGCGAAGCTACGGGTGAAGAGGCGCTCTGGACCAACCGGATGTTCGGGGGGATGCCTGCCTACCTGATCAGTACAAAATACAAAGGAAACCTGATCCAGCACATCAATAAACTGTTACAGGTTGGACCGCGCCCGGGCAGTCAGCTCTTCCTGCTGTTACTCGGCGGATATATCCTGTTCATCTCCCTGAGGATCAACCCCTGGCTTAGCATGGTAGGGGCCATCGCACTTGCATTTTCCTCCTATAATTTTATTATCATCCTTGCCGGACATAATACCAAGGTTATTGCCATTGCTTATGTAGCACCGGTGCTTGCCGGAATATTTATGACCTTCCGGGGAAAACGGTTGCTGGGGGCTGCCCTCACGGGTGTTTTTCTCTCTCTGCAGATTCTTGCGGGACATCCCCAGATCACCTATTATACCCTGTTCATCGTGTTGTTCTTCGGTGTATCAGAGCTCTACTTTTATATCAGTGAGAAAAAGCTCAGGGACATGTTGGTTTCGGTCGGTTTCCTTGTGGTTGTTGTAGCTTTTGCTGTGTTAAGCAACTACAGTCGACTCGCCACAACCCTGGAATATGATGATTATTCCATGCGGACAAAGTCAGCGTTGTCTCAGAATGAAGAAGACAAAACTGAGGGCCTGAACCTCTCCTACGCCACCAACTGGAGTTATGGGATTGATGAGACCATGACATTGCTTATTCCTGGATTCAAAGGTGGATCCAGCACCTATGAACTCACAGAAAATTCAAATACATATGAAGCCCTCGCCAGGCTGGACAATAATTTTGCAAAGCAGTTTATCCAGAATACAAATATGTATTGGGGCAACCAGGTAAGTACTTCCGGTCCCGTCTACCTGGGAGCAATCATCGTCTTCCTGTTCGTTTTGGGATTATTTATTGTAGAAGGGAGATACAAATGGTGGATCCTGGGAGTAACGGTTCTCGCAATCATGCTTTCCTGGGGCAAGAATTTTATGGGGCTCACCGAGTTTTTCATGCACAATGTTCCGGGTTACAACAAATTCAGGACTGTAAGCATGACACTTGTCATTCCTCAAATCGTTGTGCCCATTCTTGCGCTTATTGCCCTTAATAAAGTGTTGTTCAAAGAATTGGAAAAAGAGAAACTACTTAAAGCCCTGAAATGGTCGGTAGGAATTACCGGTGGACTTGCACTCCTTTTCCTCATTATTCCTTCGATGGCAGGTAATTTCAGCTCTCCTAACGACGTACGCACCATCCAGGCAATATCGGGAAACAACCAGCAGGTGCAACAGATGCTTATGAACTCGCTGCCCGCTGCACTGGAAGCAGACAGGGAAGCGATGCTGCGGACCGATTCCTTCAGATCGCTTGTACTGATCCTGTTGGCAGCCGGATTGATTTATCTTTACAAGATCAGGAAACAAAAACTCAGCATCAACCTTGTCATCGGCATCATTGGCTTGTTGGTCCTTGTGGATATGTGGTCCGTTAACAAACGGTTCCTGAATGAGGATCATTTTGAGTCGAAAAGAAATTACACACAACCTTACACTGCCAATGCTGCTGACCGGGCAATTTTCCAGTCCAGGGGTTTGAATGAACGTGTATTGAACCTGACAACAAGTACTTTTCAGGATGCCAGGACCAGCTATTTTCATCAATCACTCGGTGGATATCATGGTGCAAAGATGCGTCGTTACCAGGACCTGATCGACACCAGGCTGGTGGATGAAATGACCATGCTGATCGGTGGATTACAACAGCAGGATTTTGGAATCATAGATTCCACTTTAGAGGATCTTAACATTATCAATATGTTGAATACCAGGTTCATCATTGTCAATCCCGAGGGTGCCCCGCTTACCAACCGGCACGCGTTCGGAAACGCGTGGTTCGTTGATGAGGTGGTCCCAGTGGAAAATGCCGATGAAGAACTCGAAATGGTCTCCACGGCAGATCTGGGCAGGATTGCTGTAACGGATAAGAAATATATTGATGAGCTCGAAAGCACTTCGTTTATTGGAAATAACCTGGACCGTGTTGAATTGGTGGAATATGCACCCAATAAGTTAACCTATAACACATCGGCTGAATCTGACCGCTTTGTGGTCTTTTCCGAGATTTTTTATGAAAAGGGATGGAAAGCCACTATCGATGGTGAACCTGCGAATCATATCAGGGTGGATTACCTCCTGAGAGGTATGACCGTACCTGCGGGTGACCATACAATCGTATTTGAATTCCGGCCAAGTTCTTATTA
>CAZOXI010000102.1:0-8640 GCA_964583445.1 uncultured Bacteroidaceae bacterium
CTCCAGGCAACAGGCTGTAGACTGCTTCAAGGTACTTGGTATCGCTGGTATCATCGCAACTTCCTTTGGTGCCATCTATGAACGTAATGCAATCAATTCTGCATTCCCGATAATTACTGGTATCGACCTGGAGCACCTGGATGTAAAGACAGGTGACCAGGTCCGTGTGAATTTTGAGAAGGGTACGATGATACTGCTGAAAAACCAACAGACTGTGCAGCTTAATCCCTTCTCTGAAGTACAAATGGAAATATACAGGAACAACGGACTATTTTAAAAACAGAACATTATGAGATTGATCATACCAGACAACTATACGTCCATCCTTGGACTGAAGCAAACAGAAACGGCGCTTAAACTTATGAAAGAGCATTTCGAAATTGGATTGCCCTCGGAATTAAGACTGCGCAGGGTAACTGCACCCTTATTCGTGCTGAGTTCAACAGGTCTGAATGATAACCTGCGGGGAGTTGAAGAACCTATCGAGTTCCTGATCAAGGATATGAGAGACCAGGAGGCTGAGGTGGTCCAGTCGTTGGCCAAGTGGAAACGCATGATGCTGCGCGATTACGATATCGAGCTCGGTAATGGGATCTATACCGATATGAATGCGCTCCGAAAGGATGAAGAGCTGGATAACCTGCACAGTGTGTACGTTGACCAATGGGACTGGGAAAGGGCGATCAGGAAAGAGGACAAAACCCTGGACTACCTGAAGAACGTGGTGCAACAGATCTATGCGACGATCAGGAGAACAGAGTTTTACCTGTTTAGCCTCTATCCGAAAATCCGTCCACAGTTACCGGAAGAGATCACTTTTATTCATGCCGAGGAACTCTATGAGATGTATCCGGACCTGGCTCCGAAACAACGGGAAGACAAAATTTCCGAAAAATACGGAGCAGTGTTCATTATTGGTATTGGTGCAGACCTGCCTGACGGTAAGCCGCATGATATACGGTCACCTGATTACGACGACTGGACTACCGAGACAGAACACGGTTTTAAAGGTCTCAACGGGGATATTATCGTCTGGAATAAGGTACTGCAATCTGCCTGCGAATTATCATCCATGGGGATACGTGTCGACCAGGAGGAGCTGGTGAAGCAGCTGGAGATCACGGGTGACCAGGACCGGCTGGAGCTATTGTTCCATCGCAGGCTGATGGATGGTGAACTGCCTTCTGCAATCGGGGGAGGGATCGGGCAATCCAGGACCGCAATGGTCTATTTACAAAAAGCGCATATTGGTGAGATCCAGTCCGCCATCTGGCCCGGTGAAATGGTGAACCATTGCCGAAAATGTGGTATTAAATTGATGTAAAGCCAATGTGTTGATCTCCCGGTTTTATTGCCATGCATCTTATCTGGCTGCACACAGCATTTAGGTTATCATTATTTGCAAATTAAACATTTTCGATATGCCTACTTTCGTTGAAAAGATCTTTGGAGCTCCTGCCGGTTCGATCGTTTTTCGTAAACCGGATATTGTCCTTACCCATGACAATACCGCAAGTATTGAGAAGACCTTCCGGGAGATGGGTGGAACGAAAGTATTTGACCCTGCGCAATTAATGGTAGTGCTGGATCACAATGCCCCACCTACCACTGCAGCAGTTGCTTCGAATTATAAGCGCATACGGGAGTTTGTAAAGGAGAACAATATCAAGCGGTTCCATGATGCAGGGGAAGGGATCTGTCACCAGCTGATGGCGGATCATGCCAGGCCCGGGATGTTAATAGTTGGCAGCGACAGCCATACGTGTACGGCCGGTGCGTTCAATGCCATGGCAGCAGGGATCGACAGAACAGAAGCAGCGGGGATTTGGAAAAAGGGAGAGACCTGGTTCAGGGTGCCTGAAACATTGAAAATTACACTGCACGGTGCACTGAAACGTGGCGTGTATAGTAAGGACCTTTCATTGTGGATCATCGGGATTCTCGGATCATCAGGAGCCAATTACATGTCCATTGAATTTCATGGAGACGGAGTCAGACATCTTTCGGTGGCAGACCGGATGACCCTGGCCAACCTGGCTTCAGAAATGGGCGCCAAAAATGCAGTATTTCCGGTGGACGAGCGGCTGCTTCATTTCCTGGACATAGAGGTGGATGGGATCTGGGCCGATAAAGACGCAAAATATGTGCGTGAGATATCTGTGGACCTGCCTGAGGTATACCCACTTGTAGCAGCACCCCACCAGGTGGATAATATCAAATCAGTGGCAGAAATAGCAGGAGAGGAGGTGCACCAGGGGGTGATTGGTACCTGTACGAATGGCCGGATCGAGGACCTGCGCGAAGCAGCAGCGATCCTGAAAGGGAGAAAAGTGCGCGATGGTTTCCAGTTGTTGGTAATACCTGCTTCCAGGGCCATCTATTTGCAGGCCATTAATGAAGGACTGATCACCACTTTTTTGGAAGCCGGCGCAAATGTACTGAGCGCATCATGCGGTCCCTGCCTGGGCACAGGACAGGGGATCCCGGCCGATGGTACCCGTGTGATATCAACAGCCAACCGCAATTTCCCGGGACGGATGGGCAACAAGAATTCGGAGATATGGCTGGCATCACCGGCGGTGGTTGCCTTGTCGGCGTTAAACGGGAAGATTACTGATCCGCGTCCGGCCAATGGATCAGAGACTTACCCTTTTACCAGGCCGCAGGTTGGCAATTTTTCTATTCCGGAAGATGAAAACCGAAGGATCGAACATGTCTGGAACTATGCTGATGTGGATAACCTGAATACAGACCAGATGTTTGCAGGTCACCTGACCTACCAGGTACTTAGTTCTGATCCTGAAGCCATTCTGAAGCATCTTTTTGCTGATTTTGATTCGAATTTTGCGAAACGATTGCAGCAAGGGGACATCATTCTGGCAGGGGAGAATTTCGGATGTGGCAGCTCCCGGGAACATCCGGCAGTGGGACTGGCCCATGCCGGGGTGCAGGCTTTGATCGTCAAATCAGTCAACCGGATTTTCTTCAGGGCGGCAATCAACCAGGGACTGCCCCTGATCGTGCTTCCGGAAGCAGTGAATGCATATGCCCCGGGTGATGATGTTTCTGTTGCACTTAGCGAAGGAATAGTAAAAGTAGGAGAAAAGAAGTTTCCTTTCCAACCCTTGCCGGAAAAACTAATGCTTATCCTTGAACATAAAGGATTGGTGAATTATCTAAAAGGCAAATAAGATGCAGACCACAACACCGGGAAAATCGTTCTGTAACCTCCCTTTTGCAATGATTGCAGATGTGCGCATCAATAAGGTTCCGGTTGAACTTCCAACAGCACCAGAAAAAACGAACCGCACCAGGATTTGTCCTGGTGCGGTCAGATTATTCTAGTGTCCGATTAATCCTGAAGTTTATGCAGGAACGGTCAGCATTGGGTTAGAAATTGTAGCTTACAGATACATTCCAGGTTCTGCCGAAACCAAACCATACAGAATTGGTGACATCGATACCTTCCCATGTTTCTGAATTTTCATCCGCATGGATATTGGTCTCTGATTCAGATATGTACACCTTATCCAGTAAATTGTTGACGTTGAATCTGAATAATGCCAGGTTCCCAAAGAGGTTGATCCTCGCACTGACACCGGCATCAAGCAAACCGTATGCCGGAAGCTTTAATGCACCGGGATTGTCTTCTTCAGTAAAGATGGCATCTGTTACAGAATAATCTGCATACAATCCATCTACATACCTGTAGCCTAAGTCGATGTTAAAATTACTTATCATGTAATCTGCCGAGAGGTAAGCTACGAACTGCGCTGCATCACCAACTTTCGCATCTTTCAGGTAAAGTGTCCCTGTACCGATCTCATTCTGGTCGGCATCAAATAATGTTGAAGAGAAGTCTTTGGTATACCTCCAATCTCCTGCAGAGACCATTCCTTTTAGCTTCAGGGCACTCATGGGTCTGTAATTTGCCTCAACTTCAATTCCTTTGTGGTTGACGTCAATATCCCTGAACTGAGCAGTTCCTTCATCACCCTGTGCGTTAAATAAAGCACGGGAGATGAAACGGTTCCCCCAGTTGGTACTGTATGCATTCACATTTACCGTCAGGTTATTGGTAATATACCCATAGCCCAACTCAACAGAAAAGATCTCCTCATTCTGGAGGTCTTCGTTAATTGTGTTTGCGTAATTAGGAAATACAGCATCAAAGTTAGGCTGACGGCTGATATATCCCGTATTGAAAAATACATTTGAACTTGCCGTCAGGTTGTAATTCGCACCACCTTTAATGTACCCACCGCCAACACTCTTTGTTTCAGAAATCGGATTTGTGCTCTGGTCAAAGTAGTCGATCCGCTGGAATGACTGATTTGACAGTCCCCCCTGGATAACAGCAGTTAGATTTGTTTGATCATTGTACTCAACCATGCCATTTACGCCCGACCAGCCAACGATGCCAATATTGTAATAGTCAATTTTCGGACCATTTAAACCGGTATTACGGAATGGACTAGCATCAATCAGTGTGTTAATAATCATTCCGGCAGAATTATCGTTACCCGTGGAATAATATCCGTCCAACCCCATCAGATTATTCAGAACACGATAGTGGTATCCTTTGTAGTACCTTAAGTCAACGCCCAGTGAAGCTGTTAAATTCCCAAACTGGCCTTCCAGGTTGGAGATGGCACCCACCCAGTCATGGGAGTTCATGGAAGATCTCCTGATGAGCACTGCATTATTCACATTGTTGTCATTGAAACCATTGGAGCCGATCAGCAGACCGCTGAATCCGCTGATATCTCCATCATAAGGATCGGTAGTTGACTGGTTGATATTTACCACTGCATCAAAATCCACGAAACCGTCTTCATCCCTTGTGCCATTTCCATTATTAAGATAATGGTTGGTAAGGTCAGTCCTGTAAGGATACATGTCGAGATCAGAGTTGAAAAAATTCTGACCACGCGGACCGGTTCCTCCACCTCTGCCGGCAGACCCGTATAATGAGGTATTGAGGGTAAAGGTTGAACTGATGTTATAATCCCAATTGAAGGTTGCAAGGGGTTTATTGTAATGGTTTCTCCTCATATTGAACTCTTCACCGTAGAGAAATCCTGCATCGGTGTTCCATCTTCTGTCAATTCCTTCTTCACCGAAATTCTGATAGTCCCTGATGGATACCCAGGAGCTTCTCTGGTGGTGCCATTGGCCGGCTCCAAGAACAGACAGGTTCAGTGCGTGTTTTGAACCTTCCGGTTCGTACCCCACAGCTGCAAAATAGGTCCAGCCTTCTCCTGAAGATCCATAAGCATATCCGTTGCCCTGCCAGCGTGAAGCGAGCACAGAAGCAGCCCAGCCTGACTCACTTTTACCGGTATTGTATGCGAGAGAAGTTTTCAGGTAACCGTCATTTCCAAATGTTTGTGCAACCATGCCACCCTTTTCCTTCTTGGCTGCTTTTGTAAAAATTGAAACAGTACCTCCAACAGAAGGAACAGCCAGTCGTGACGCTCCTAAACCTCTCTGGATCTGGATTCCGCTTGCCACATCGGTTAAACCTTGCCAGTTGGACCAGTATACCCATCCGTTTTCCATGTCGTTGACGGGTTGGCCGTTGATCAGGAAAGAAGTATTTCTCTGGTCGAAACCTCTTAAACTGATACGTGAATCGCCATAACCACCGGCTTGTTTTGTAGCATATACGCCCGGTGTCGTATTCATGATTTCCGGGAATTCCTGGTTACCCACCTTTAGTGCAATCTCAGCTGGGCCGATGGTTGAGAGTGCCACAGGGGTTTCCCTCACTTTGGCAACGTCAACAACACCTGAAACAATAATTACTTCACCAAGTTCCAGGCTGGCTGACATTTCAATCACACCCAGGTCTGAAGCGCTGCGGTTGAATTCTACCATAACAGTTTCATAACCTACATAGGAGACACGTATGGTACCACTTGAAGCCAACGTTCTCAATGAGAAGGAGCCATCTGCATTGGTGATGGTACCGTTTTCGGTACCTTCTTCAATAATGCTTGCTCCTGGAAGGGTTACTCCAGCCTGCAGATCCTGCACGGTGCCGGTAACAATAATCTGTGCATTCATGTTGGTTGCAAAGACCAGGGCCAGCAGCAGCATAAGGCTTAATTTCAATGCTTGTTTCATAAAATTGGTTTTAAGAGTTAGAATTATTAAATGACAATTAAATCCGGCGCAAATATAAGCCTTCATCTTATTTGAAGTTTTAAATTAAGTTTAATTTATTGTAACGGGGTATTTTAAACGTGATTAATAATTAACAGACAATTAACAATGGCGGGTTAATTTCTGGAAAAAGTTGCATGTGCAGATAAAGAAAAATGGCCTGGTATGCAGATAATCAGTTATATAGAATCATGCAAATGATGGCAGACCTTTGCTTCATCCCGATGATCTGGAGTGGCCTTAGGGGTGTTTACAATACGCGTGTTCAGAAGGAGATTTGAACACCAAAGCTGTAGGTGCGTGGAAGGCCTACGTAAACAGTTGCTGATGCTGCAGAATTTGTATATTCCTGGGGGTCGCCGGGCAGCATACTGAGTGCTCCATTGTTAAGTGCATCCTGAATATACAGCTCGTCCAGGAGATTGAAAACATGACCGTGAAGCGCAATGCGAAAACGTGAATTTGTTACAATGGTGTATCCTGCATGTAAATCAATCAGGTAGTATCCGGGGAGTTCCCACCACTGTTCGCCAGGGTAATGCAGGTCGCCCACAGGATTCCAGGCAGCAAAGTGGCTTCTGAAAAATCTGAAATTGGCCTGTACACAGGAATTCAGGAGTGGGTGGATTGATAGCATTGCACCTAACTGAAGCTGGGGAGCATTCCCCGCTACCAGGTCTTTGTTATCAAAAGTAGTTTTCATCTCCTCACCCGGGGAAGCAATGTCAATAAGCAGGCCAGTTGCATCATCAGAATATACCCAGTTACCAAGAGAGGCATTTGCTCCAATTTCAAAGAACCTTACCGGCTGGAAACCTGCCTCAAATTCAATTCCCTGGTGTCGCTGATCGATATTTAATGTATGCAGAATGAATTTGTTGGACAATAGGTCTGTGAATTTTTGCGTCATAGTGTTGTTCACGATCAAATAGTCGTAATAGTTGATTTCTAGCCGGGTTGAAGGTGAGAAGAATAATCTGAATCCTGCATCGAACCCATTGAAAACCAAGTTATTTGGAGAGCCGGAAGCGGATTGTTCCAGCAGGTCAATAACCAGGCTGTTGTCCGGTTCCCTGGAAATATAGCTGTAATTAGCATAGAGGAGCAACGGGTCAATCACTTGATAACTCAATCCGGATTTGATTTGATAGCCCGGTGAAACCGCTCGCGCCAGCATATATTTTTGTCCGGGATTTTCCGGGTCCTTCTGAAAATGGTTCGTATAGTTTTGATCCGCCATGGAATAAACGCCATTTAGAAATGCATTTAGCTTTTCTCCGGAATATTCAATATTCCCGGAGAAATCAATCCTGCGGATATTGTTGGAATGATAGTACCCGATGATGTCCCCCATCTGTTTTTCATAATCAATCGGATCGTCAAACTGATTTCCACTGAAAAGATAATAACTGCCTCCCAATAAATCTCTGACTTCTTGATATTGAATAATATTAGCATTGCTTAAATTGATTCCCAGTGTACTTTTAAAATGATCATTGAATTGAACATTCACCCGCGTCATTGCACCAGGTGAAGATAGATTTCGTACCGAATTACTGAGTATTCCTTCCGATGCTATTTTTTGTTGATTCTCCGCAATGGTGGAATTGTAATCAATAAAGGGAGATGGTCCGGTGTAATCCAGGTTAACATCACCGGAAACCCCTGTATTTCCCTCTGCCAAACCGGAATAATAGATCATGGTATGTTGTGAAATTTTTTCTGTCCAGTTGGCATACCAGTTGAATTGAGCAAGCGGGGCATGTGAATAATGTTCATGTTCATTCAGGTACGCTGGTGCATACCTGTTGCGGATCTTCCCGTTCCAGTATTGTTGACCGCTGTACTCCGGATCTACAGCGTTTAGACCCTGATTATAATACCGGCCGTCCCTGGACTGGGGGATGGCATCCAGGACCGTTTCATGAACACCCAGTTCCTTTGCATATCGATGACTGTATGCTGCGATATGTTGCATGTTTTCAACCTGTCCATTCCGCTGAGGTGCACCCATGGCAAATACTTCAAATCTGTGCTTTTCGGATGCAGCATAGGTCATGGAGAGATAATATGTCCAGGTGTCTGTCCAGGTTCCATTGATGATGCCATTTGATGTTTCCCTGGCACCGCTTAATGATATTGCAAATTTTTCATTCAGGAGACCGGAATGGATCTTCACTGTTGAACGCATGTAATCACCTGCGCCATACTCAAATCCAACACTTCCGCCTGGCAGTTGACTGGCAGGCATGGTCAGTATGTTGAGCGAACCTCCGCCAAAAGGCGAAAAATGTAGATTGCTATTCGTGCCTTTTTGTATTTGTATGTTTGTGAGCATCTCCTGGAAACCAGCGCGTGCCGACCAATTGTAATTCCTGCTGTCTGGATAATTGAGCGTTACTCCATTGAATAAGACGGAGATATGTTTTTGCCCAAATCCCCTGATACTTAATCTGCTTTCTCCGAATTGAT
>CAZOXI010000103.1:0-8547 GCA_964583445.1 uncultured Bacteroidaceae bacterium
GCTTCAAAAGCATCCTGGAAAAATATCGTTTCGATCTGTGTCATGAAACCATAAACAGCAATAAATACTGCGAGGATTGAAAAGCTGAGCCATTTTTTATTCCATGTAGATTTTTCCCCAATATAAAGCACGGATGACGTTATCCATAAATGTACGATAAACAGGTAAATGAGATCTGTCGGGTCTGAGCCCTGGCTCATTTGCTGAAAGGATGCTGAGAATGGGATAACTGCACTGGCGATAATGTAGACAACAGTTGCCAGGAAACTAATTCCTAAAATCTTTAATGCTCGTTTCATATTGTTTACTTTTATTACGGTAGCGTTCCATTTTGTGTGCCTGGAACCGGTTTCTTTTCAAGTTAGTTGAACTTCATCAAGTTTTATTCTTACATACCTAAATTTGATCAGCTGCCTCCTCCTCCAAATACAGGCTGCATATCGGGATCGGTCTTTCTATGTTTGTAGTTGTTTATTTTATAGCTCAACGAGAGCGTAATCACCGGGCTGTCCATATTGTAGGTAAATTCCGTATAGATGTGCTCACCATGAGCGTTAAATTGTGACTTCATCGTGCTGAAAATATCCCGTGCATTAAGCGTTACAGACAGTTTCTGTTGAAAAAATTCCTGGTTAATTGCAGCATTGAACCCATACAATTCGCTTCTCACTCCCTGGGAGGTGATGGTGGGCGCATTGTAAAAGCCGGAAAATTGTAAACGGGTCGATTGACCCAATTTTACAGATGTGTTTAATTGAAAGTCCGTTTTTAGGCTGTTGACGTCAACGCCTGCACTGATTTCTTCCCCTTCAATGGAGTAATTGTAGATGTTTGCGCTTGCGTTGATATTCAGCCACTTTGCAAAACGAAGATTGGTGGCAATTTCTACGCCGTAAGCATAGGTTTTATCTAAGTTGATCGTCTGAATCGCCGCCCTTCCTTCATCATCCAAATCTATTGTTCGCTGATAACTGTTATTGGTTTGCCGGTAAAATGCTTCGGCGGAGGCATAACCGACGCTGAAACGCTGCATGTAATTGAGCTCATACGAATCAGTGAATTCGGGTTGAAGATTTGGATTTCCACTCTGCCACATGTAGCTGTCAGAGTATATGGGAAACGGATTCAAATGCCACGACTGCGGCCGGTTCACACGGCGACTGTATCCGGCTTGTATTTCCTGCATTTCAGATAATTGTCTTTGAACATGAACCGTCGGAAAAAAGTCCAGTGATCTTCTATTGTAGTCTTCTTCGGCGGTGTGTTGGACCATTGCCCGATCTGTATATTCACCCCTGATCCCCAATTGGTAATGAAATCCTGCTATCTCGCTTCTCAATGTACCGTACAATGACTGAATACGCCTGGTAAAAGCCATTGAATTTGTGAACTCCGGGATTTCCTCCCAGCTGTTTTGATCCGGCTGGAAAATTTCATAAGCATAATTCCCGTTTTCGTCTTTCATACGGAACTGGTAGCCGGCTTCAATGTTTGACTTTTCACCCAGCGGACGCCGGTAGTCGACCTTGAATCGCAATTCGTAGTTGTTAGTATGCTGAACATCCTGGTGCCTGCTCCGGCTGAACACCTGGTCCCATTGCCGGTCCGTGGTTCGTTCTTCGGTATCTGTTCCATTGCTGCCATCCCAGCTTGAAAGGAATACACTTGTAACCAGGTCATGGTCTTTCGCAAAATCGTGATCAAATGTCAGGGCTCCGTTCATGTAATTTCCACCGACTCCCATATCTGCCATGGCAGATTTATAGATGTTTTCCGATACCGGAATAGTTGTTTCCTTGGTTTTGGAATTCATTATCATACCGAATCCCCAATAACCATATTCTCCTGAGGCTGTGAGCGTGTTTTTATCGGTCAGGTAAAAATCAGCGCCGCCTTTTATACTGTAGGACCTGTTTCCCTGGATACGATTTCCATCCTGCGCAACAAAGCGGGTTGTGTCTTCCCAGTATGTTTCCCTTGAAAATGTGGTCGTGGGATACATTTTCCGTTCGCCGTATTGACCGCCGATAAAACAGTTCACTTCACCGGACCTGTAATTCATCATGAAATCCCCGTTGTGCGTCCAGTTTGAACCCACGGATGCATTGATCATTCCATTGAGTCCGTTTTGAAATTCCTTTTTCATAATGATGTTGATGATCCCGGCGGTACCGTCCGGGTCATATTTGGCTGAAGGGTTGGTGATGATCTCGACCTGGTCGACAGCCGAAGCCGGAATTTGCTTTAATGCGTCAGCGCCTTTCAGTGCAGTGGGTTTTCCATCAATTAATACGGTAAAACTCTCGCTTCCCCGCAGGGAGACGTTTCCTTCCGCATCAATTTTGACGGAAGGCACTGTTTCCAGGGCGTTGGCAACAGTCCCGCCTGCAGCCTGGAGATTTTTCTGCACATTGACAACTTTTTTATCGATCGCATACTGCACGGCATGTTTCTCAGCCGTAACTTCTACTTCTCCCAATTGCTGAACGGCCCTGTTGAGCTGTACATCTCCTACTTGAATGTTCTTTTTGCTTTCGCCTATTTGGAGATCATGAATTACTTTTTTGCTGTAGCCAATAAAATTCACGACCAGGTAATATTCACCATCCGGGATGAGCTGAATCGCAAAATGCCCTGCATCGTCGGTAATGGTTCCCGTAACCAGGTTGGAGTCAGCCTGGTTATAGAGCGACACAGTAGCGTAGGGAATTCCTTCCTGCTCAGCGGTATCGAATACATTTCCGGATATTTTTCCCTTGTTTCCGGGTTCAGTGTTGGTGTTATCGGCCAACAGCATGGCTGCACCTGCAAAAAGCAGCAGTGCGATAAAAAATAATTTTTTGGGGGTAGATTCTGCTATAAATGTCATGATGAATAATGTTAACTGGTTCAATGGAATTCAACCGGGTAAGGCTGTAGTATATTATTTAACAGGCGATTTGCCATTACTATTATTAAAGTTTAAGGATGTAGCTATGCAATGAAGTCTTCTATTTCCGCGCGTGTATCTTCCAGGAGCTGGCTGCTCCTTGATCTGATCGTAAGCACACCTTCACGATGATTTTCCGGGAGGCACGCTTTCATCTTCATAAACATTGATCCGGTTGCGATTTTGTATGTTGTGAACAATGCGATGTTGGCATGATCCGGCAAGCGTAATGATTTTACTGAATTTTGCCATTGCGCATCCGGATGCTGAGCTAAAAACAAGAGTCCTTTTGTCCAGCATCCAAGAAAAATATAATCGTAGGTGGAGAGATCGGTTTCATCAAAATCCTCGATGGATGTTACCCTCGTGTTAATCTCATTATATTTAACAAAATCAGCTATTTCATTACTGAGCTGTTTGGTGGTTCCTTTTTTACTCTGGTAAATAATGATTGCTTTTCTCATAATTGTTTGTTTTCTGTTTTTTGTATTGATCCTTTAAAAGTGATAGTGAAAATTTTGCTATAACCGCTTTCAATATACATACCATAAATTATATCTATCTGTATACCTGTGCATTATATCATCCCAGTCTGAATAACCGATGATGCGGTATTGTTCTGAAGTGACACAGCAGGTGTTCGGAACCGGACACTGCAGGTACATCAAATGGAAGAAGATCAACGGTGGTCACATCGCAGCTGCCGGTTCAACTTCTTTTCTGTAGAAAAAAACAAGCAACAAAAGCAAATTGCAGTAATCAGGAACAGAGGATTGCTGTCTGGCGTCGGCAGTCTTGGCAGTTTTATGTCGATCACATTCGACATTATTCCAATATCCTGAAATGCTAACTTGCCTTCAGGTTTTTAGGGGCATCGTCCCCTGTTTCATGAATTTCTTAATGTAACGAGCCGAAGAAATATCGCGTTCCTCCTAACACAAATGGAAGAACCATTGGGAAGCTGGAATGAAAACTTAAATTAAAATCATCAGGCAGATACAATCCTGTAATTACATGAAGTCCTAAGCCTTACCTGTATTGATGTAGGATCAAACATATTACACGTTGTGATAATCATAAATGTCATTGAGTCTTTGCAAGGCTCTTGAAGACCAACGAACAGGAAGGTTTTTCTTTACCAATTTTCCACATCCTTATCAAGGTCTTCCTGGGTGATGTAATCTCCTGCCTCAGCACTTCACTTACGCTTCGCCTGCAAATGGTTGCTAACTCTCCAACCTCACACGCAGCTTGCAGCGCATCAGCCATCAAGTAAATGTTGGTTTTAGTTATTAATGTACTTTTAACCGGAATTATCGGGCGTTTTTTCACATCAGTTCGGGTTGCTCTTATTTAAAATCATTTTGAATCTTAATTTCCATGTAAACCAGGCATGAAAGCCGCTTGGATAAATAACCCATGGTGTTCATCATGAAATAATTCTATTTGGCTCAATAACAAGGCTTTTTAATTGTCAGGAAGTGTTTTTTTGACGAATTCTTTATGAAGGTACATTGTTTTATCCCTGTCCTTGGTAAGGGTACATATTCAAATGATCAGGAGTCCCTTCTTAAAATACTGGTTCCCCGGTGAAATTATGCCGCTGATGTAAGGAGCACTTGATTACCACGCGAGTTCAGACTAAATTTCAACATGTTTCAATCCGAATTCTCATTATACAGATACCCCAAAATGCATGAAAGATAAAAGTGAATTGCATAAACATCGCCAACAAAACTAAACCTAAATAC
The DNA here is from genome assembly GCA_964583445.1 of uncultured Bacteroidaceae bacterium. GTDB lineage: Bacteria > Bacteroidota > Bacteroidia > Bacteroidales > M55B112. The sequence continues at coordinate 4,681 of CAZOXI010000103.1, forward strand.
AATGAAAAAGAACCTGATTTTCCTCATCGCGTTTCTTTGCTTTTTCCCGGCACAGTTAATATATAGCCAGGAACTTATCTACACGATCAGTGGTGAATTTAATGAGCAAAATGTTGCCCTGGATTCAATCCTTTTTGAAAACCTCGACAATGAAACAAGTTTGCTATTCTCTAACCTGCCGGAACAGTACGATTACCGGATCAACCTCACCCAGGGAGAAAATCTGGGTGCCACAGGCATCTCTGAAATTCATGTCGAAAATAACTTCAGTGTGGGCAAGAATATACCCGGACAAATGGTTATCCATATCAATAACTATTCGGTGGAAATGCTGGACCTGACCATTTATAATGTCCAGGGACAAGCCCTGTATTTCCAACGGTATAATTCGCTGAATACCTCCAATGCGATCGATATTAAACTTGGGAAGCCCGGGGTTTATTTTATTCATTTGCAATCTCCATACGGACTTAAAACCTACAAGGCGCTTGGAGCAAATCAGAATGGATTACTGGATGTAACACTCGGGGGTGATCAGCCTTCACAAAAGAAAAACTTTGACAGTCAGTCGTTCAATCGCCAAAGCGATTTTAGCTTCCAGGAGGGGGATAGTATTCGGATCTCTGTATATAAAGCGGATTACTACTCACCACCCAGGATCCTGGTTATAGAAAACTCCCAGGCCGTGGCTTTCATTTTAAAAGAAAGCATGGTAAATACATTTGGAGTAAGTGACGGATATGTGTTGGTCGAAGAAGATACAGAAACCATCAGCTATGATGAAACAACAGGTCAGGTAACTATCCGGGGAGATTCGGAAGCAGAGGATATCATCCCCGGAAATGTGATTACCATCGATGCAGACACTACGGGTTTCCTTCGAAAAGTGGTAAGTGTGAATGAAGCGGATGGGGAACTGTTTCTTGAGACCGAGCAGGCATATATGAATGATATTTTCGTGAATACCAACCTGAAATTGAATACGCGGCAACGCACCATTGACAATACCCTTAAAAGTAAAGCCACCGTGCAGGAATTGATGCAGGCTTTAACCGATGAAAAAGGATATATACACCCCGTTGAGATCATCTATTACGATGAAAATAACATTTCAAGGAAAAAGAGTGCCTTTGAACAATACAATTCGGAGGAAGACCCGCCAAATATCATCGATGTGTTCAATGATTTTTCCGGAAAAGACCTGTACGGAAAAAGTGGCGATAATATCCATTTTTATATTGACCAGGGGCATGTTTCGCTGGTTTCGGACGCCATCTTTGAACTGGATTTTGGGATTGAAGGAGAGATCACAGAAGATACAAAGGTAAAAAAGGGCGATCTGAAAAGCTTTACTTTTTACCTGGATACGGATGCAGAGTTCCTGACCAAACTCGCCCTTGACATTAGCAATTCGGTGGAAAAATCTGATACGAAGACCATCTTTGATTTCCACAAAGTGACAGCGAAATTCATTGTGCCCCCGGGTATCCCGGTCTGGATCACATTTGATTGCGATGTGATGGGCGCGTATGAATTTTCAGCCGATGCTTCCCTGCATGCTGACTGGGGTTTTCAGAGTATTCATAACTTAAAGATCGGAGCTGAATACCAGCGTGCCGGGAATACTTTTGAACCTATCAAGGAATATACACCCTGGGATACCATCTTCCCTTTGAACATCGAAGGGGAGATTAATGCAGCGGCCAGGCTGGAGCTTTATCCCCGCTTTGACATGAAGTTTTACAACTTTTTCGGGCCTTTTGCTGAAGTCGTTCCTTATGTATCGGGGAATTACAATGCAAGGATGCATTCCGTGATCACTCCCCAACAAACTGAAACCTTCCTGGCATGGAACAGCGGAATCGACATAGGACTGGATTTCAGGGTAGGTGCCGAGATGACTTTTCTGGGCCTGATCGACAGGGAGTTCGGTCCGGCCGTAGCCCATTGCTTTGACAAACCCATCTGGAAAACTCCTCAGCATCTTGAACTGATTACCCAACTACCGGAGAAATCCACAGGCGGAAGTACCCATAGTTTGAATTTTAAGGTCACCGACATGTTCGGCTGGGCAGTTCCGCTTTGTCCGGTGTATATTGAAGGAGACGGAACCTTCAGTAAATACATTGCCTTCACTGACTTGAACGGCGAGGTGAATGTGGACTGGACACTGGGATACTCCGCTGGCTTGAAAGGATTTAAGGCATCGATTTACAACGCAGATGAGACAGTGGCTGCTGATTTAAACATGCAAATTGAGGTTGAAGAACCAGTGCTGAAAAAGAACGTTGCATTACTGGTTGTAAATAAGAATTCACTCAATGCGTATGATAATGGTTTTGTAAATGTGCTGAATACAATTCATTCCGAATACACGATTATCGATATAAATGATATTACGTCAGGCACCATCGATTTATCAGACTTCGGTGTAGTTATTTCCAATATCATGGGGTATGATAATGCTTCATTAACCTATTTCGAATCCATTGAGTCAAACATTCTGAATTCACTTGCAGCTGGTACAGAATATATTGTCGGATCTGAAAGCGGTGCACTGGTAGTTGCACTTGACCTGGCTGAAGGTTATTTAAATCCGCCCTGGGGGCCTGCATTGAATGATACCAGGGCCCTGACGACCAAGGTTACAAGTGATCACATTACCACTGATGTGGACGTGATGCCAAACTTTGAAGATTACCTGGGACAGCATGGATCCATGTTGTCTTCCTACTTTGGCGATGGAGTTTTCTGGAAGGTGATGAGTAGTTATTCTGGCAATTTCTATCGTGTCCTTGGTCCGATTAATTATTATCCTGTTCATCGGTTTTTAGGGATATGGAGTGGCTGGAAGGTATCTGCATATCAATCGGGGACCTCCCCAAAGGAATATGTGGCTAATCATTCCCGGATCATGGAGCTGGGTCGATTCTGGACAATTAATAATGAAACGAAAAGTCACGGCTGGATTGGTCCGGAAGGATTCCAGGTACTTTCCAATACATTGGACAGGTATTTAAACTCTCATTATGAAACAGACAATCCGGGATCCATTGGATCGTGCTCATACCAGGTGGTCGATGGCAAAACAGAAATCACCTGGAGCAGGACGGAGAGTGCAGATTATTACGAAATCTGGCAAACAAATGATGATAAAAGATGGGGAGTCATTGGAATGATTCCGCAAACTGCTGAAGATAATTATTCATGGACCAGTCCGCTAACGGACAGCAGAACATACAAAATACGGGCAGTCCTGGATGATACACCGGGAGCTTTTTCAGATATTGAAGCGGAATAGTCTCTATGGACCCCAAACGTAATTTCCTCGCCGAGAAACAGAGATTTTGAAGTCAGTATTAACTGCTTCGAGGCGAGGTTTTTCTTCAAACATAAAAGAATAAACATGAAAAACCTCACAGTGCTTTTAAGTCTGATTTTTCTCGTTGGATGTACTATGAAAAAATTTGTAGTGTATACCAATGATACGTCCCCTGTAAAAGTAACACTGAATGATATCTTTAAAGGTTACGCTGAGCCCGGGGATAGTGTTGTGATCAAAACTTATACCAACCCACCGATAATTATTGAAGGGGAAAATGAGAATTTGCATGGGAAACTTTACTACAAACCAGCCCCCAGAAATGAAGAGGTCTCATTAACTATAGATAAAACAACGGGAGATATCAACGAAATTTCAAAAAGACACGAATACGATTATAATGGGAAATTTGAGCTGTATAATATTGGAATTGGATATTTTGGAGCTGGTGGGTATCTGAAACTTACTTCGAACGAAGAAAATGTGGAAGTCTATCTAGACTTCAATAAATTAGGCACCATCTATAATGAATCTTTCAATAAACG
>CAZOXI010000104.1:0-8535 GCA_964583445.1 uncultured Bacteroidaceae bacterium
TTTCTTGCTGTCAATTTCCAGTACCCTTCCCTGCTGTCCCTTGTACTCTCCGGAATTGACGATGGCAATGTCACCTTTCCTGATATGGTTTTTCTTCTGCATTTGTTTCTTCTTTTAAATGTTACAGTACTTCCGGGGCCAGTGATACGATTTTCATATGCTTATCGCGGAGTTCCCTGGCTACAGGTCCGAATATACGTGTACCACGCATCTCATCGGTAGCATTCAGCAGTACTACGGCATTGTCATCAAACCTGATGTAGGATCCGTCTGTACGGCGCACCTCTTTACGGGTCCGGACGACCACGGCTTTGGTCACGGCACCTTTTTTGATCTCGCCCGAGGGGATCGCGCTCTTCACAGATACGATCACCTGGTCGCCAATGGAGGCATAGCGTTTCCTGGTACCTCCGAGCACCCTGATGCAAAGCACTTCTTTTGCACCACTATTGTCTGCTACTGATAATCTACTTTCTTGTTGTATCATGGCTTACTTGGCTCTTTCTATAATTTCTAATAATCTCCACCGTTTATTTTTGCTCAATGGCCTGGTTTCGCTGATCTTCACGGTATCACCGGGATTAGCTGAATTCTCTTCATCATGAGCCATGAACTTGGAGCTTTTGTTCACGAATTTACCGTAAATAGGATGCTTTACTTTCCTTTTTACAACGACGATGATGGATTTGTCCATGCTGTTACTTGCGACAACACCCACCCGTTCTCTTCTGGTTTTCCTGGTTACTTCTTCCATTGTTATTCTTTGCTTTCAGTCTGACCGGCAGATTGTCTGGATCTCAATTCAGTTTTTAATCGTGCAATATTCTTGCGGGTCTCGGGGATTTTATTCGGATTGTCCAGGGGAGAAACGGCATGGTTCATCCTCAGACGAACAAGCATGTTCTCTTCGGTATCGATCCTTTCCTCGATCTCTTTTGTGGATAATTCCCTGATTTCAGAACTCTTCATCTATATCAATTTTATTTCATGTCATAATCACGACGCACAACAAACTTCGTCTTCACAGGAAACTTCTGTGAACCGATCCTGATGGCCTCTTTTGCAACATCAAAAGGTACACCCTCGATCTCAAAAATGATCCTTCCCGGGGTAATGGGATATACGAATCCTTCCGGTGCTCCTTTCCCTTTACCCATCCGCACCTCTGCAGGTTTCTTGGTGATGGGCTTGTCGGGGAAGATCCTGATCCAGAGCTGTCCTTCCCTTTTCATATGACGGGTAACAGCCTGACGAGCGGCCTCCAGCTGGCGGCTGGTGATCCAGGCCGATTCCAGTGCTTTCATTCCAAAGGATCCGAATGCAATAGTATTTCCCTTCTGCGCATTTCCTTTCATGCGCCCTTTCTGCATTCTCCTGTATTTTGTCTTCTTAGGTTGTAACATACCCTTAAAATATTACGATATTATCTTCAGTTGCTATTTCCTTTTATTTCTGAAACCGGCTCCGCCTTTGGGTTTCACGTTCTTTGCACCAATGTTCGGCGAGAGGTCACGTTTTCCGAATACTTCACCATTACAGATCCATACCTTGATACCGATCACACCCACCTTGGTATGTGCTTCAGCAAGTGCATAGTCGATGTCGGCCCGCAATGTATGCAATGGAACCCGTCCGTCCTTGTAAGTTTCTGAGCGTGCCATTTCAGCTCCGCCCAAACGACCGCTGATCAGTACTTTGATCCCCTCAGCACCCATACGCATGGTAGAGGCGATGGCCATCTTGATGGCACGGCGATAGGAAACTTTTCCTTCCAGCTGACGGGCAATGTTACTGGCCACGATGGTAGCGTCCAGTTCCGGACGTTTCACCTCGAAGATATTGATCTGCACCTCTTTGTTGGTAATCTTCTTCAACTCTTCCTTCAGCTTGTCCACTTCCTGTCCGCCTTTCCCGATGATGATTCCCGGCCTGGCTGTGTTTACAGTCACGGTGATCAGCTTGAGTGTTCGCTCAATAATGATCTTGGAGATGCTCGCCTTTGCAAGACGCGCATTCAGGTATTCCCTGATCCTGTTGTCCTCAACAAGCTTGGTTGAATAGTCTTTACCACCAAACCAGTTGGAGTCCCAACCTTTAATGATCCCTAACCGGTTCCCTATCGGATTTACTTTTTGTCCCATTTATATTAATTTTCTTGCGATTCAACTTCTTCGGCCACGTGCTGACTGTCCAGTACGATTGTGACGTGGTTTGATCGTTTCCTGATCCTGTGGGCGCGGCCCTGGGGCGCAGGTTGTATTCGTTTCAGCGTACGTGACTGGTTTACGTAAGCCTCTTTCACCACCAAGTGACTTTCCTCGATGCGTGCACCCTCATTTTTAGCCTGCCAGTTGGCGATGGCTGAGAGCAACAGCTTTTCAACATCCTTTGAGGCATCTTTCTGGCTGTAACGCAGCATATCCAATGCTTTGTTCACTTCCACACCCTGGATCATGTCGGTCACCAGCCTCATTTTTCGCGGCGATGTGGGAACATTCCTCAACACGGCAAAATACTGGTTCTTCCTGGCCTCTTTGATCTGCTCGGCTCTGTTTCTTTTTCTGGCACCCATTGTATAAGGTATTTAATAATTTTTATTTCTGTTTTCCACCGTGTCCCCTGAATATGCGGGTTGGAGCAAATTCTCCAAGCTTATGACCGACCATATTCTCTGTAATGTACACGGGGATGAATTTATTTCCGTTATGAACAGCAATGGTATGTCCAACAAAATCGGGAGAGATGACGGATCTCCTGGACCAGGTTTTCAGCACTGACTTCTTCCCTGAATCATTCATATCCAGGATACGCTTCTCCAGCTTAAAATCTATAAATGGACCTTTTTTTAACGAACGGCTCATGTGTTATTATTTTTTAGTTTTTCTCCTCTCAACGATATACTTATTGGACTGCTTCTTCTTAGCCCTGGTCTTGTAACCTTTGGCGATCACTCCAGTCCTGGATCTTGGATGGCCTCCTGAAGCACGACCTTCACCTCCACCCATCGGGTGATCTACCGGGTTCATTGCAACACCGCGAACACGCGGACGCCTCCCCAGCCAGCGACTTCTTCCTGCTTTACCTGAGAGTACCAGTCCGTGGTCCTTGTTGGATACTTCCCCAACCGTGGCACGGCATGTTACCAGTATCATCCGCGTCTCACCACTCGGCAGTTTCACAATGGCGTATTTGCCATCCCTGGAGGTCAGTGTTGCAGAAGAACCTGCACTCCTGACGATCTTACCGCCCTGTCCCGGCTTCAGCTCGATATTGTGTACATCCGTACCGAGTGGAATTTTCCCCAGTGGCAATGCATTCCCTATCTCTGGTGCAATGTTTTCTCCGGACTGAATGATATCTCCTGTTTTTAGCTTATCCGGTGCAAGGATATACCGCTTTTCTCCGTCTTCGTATACGACCAGGGCAATGTAAGCAGACCTGTTGGGGTCATACTCAATGGATTTCACTTTCGCAGTCATTCCATCCTTATTCCGCTTAAAATCGATGAGCCGGTAGCGCTTCTTGTGTCCACCACCCATGTAACGGTTCGTCATGCGGCCCTGGTTGTTGCGACCACCTGATCGCTTCATCGGTCTGATCAACGATTTCTCCGGAGTTGAACTTGTCACCTCCTCGAAAGAAGGCATCAGCTTGGTTCGTTGTCCCGGTGTTACTGGTTTATACTTCTTTACTGGCATAATTTCCTAGATATTGCTGTAAAAATCAATTGCTTCGCCTTCTGCAACAGTCACCACTGCCTTTTTGTATGCATTGGTCCTTCCCGAAAGTAGGCCGGACCTGGTATACCTTGTCTTCAGCTTGCCCGCATAACGCATGGTGTTCACGTCCACAACAGTCACTTCGTATAACTCCTCCACTGCTTTTTTGATCTGCAGCTTATTGGCTGTTTTGGCAACGACAAATCCATACCGGTTGTACTTTTCACCGTCGGCTGTCATTTTTTCTGTTACTATAGGCTTCAATAATACGTTCATAACCTTATTCTAATCAGATTTCCTATGCTTTTTTCTGCAAAACGTCAAGTGAACTCTCTGCAAACAGCAATGCTGTTGCATTCATAATGTCATAAGTACTTAACTCCGAGATGGTTACAACCTTTGAGTTCTGTAAATTTCGCGACGACAAATATACATTTTTATTTCGTTCATTTAAAACGAAAACAGATTTTTTATCGTCCACCTTCAGGTTTTTCTGTATGTCAGCAAAATACTTGGTTTTAGGCTGCTCAAGGTTGAAATCCTGGAGGATCATCACCTGGTTGTTTTTGACTTTATAAGAGAGGGCTGATTTACGTGCCAGCTCTTTCACTTTTTTATTCAGTTTGGCACCATACGTCTTCGGCCGTGGTCCGAAGGTCCTTCCACCGCCCCTGAAGATCGGGTTCTTGATATCACCGAATCGTGCGGTTCCGGTTCCCTTCTGCCGTTTGATCTTTTTGGTACTCCCTTTGATCTCTGCACGTTCCTTGGTTTTGTGGGTACCCTGGCGCTGGTGCGCGAGGTATTGTTTCACATCCAGGTAGATTGCATGATCGTTGGGCTCAACGCCAAAGATATCTTTGTCCAGCTTCACCTTTTTGCCGGTGCCTTTTCCTTTGATATCTAATACTTCTAATTCCATTACTTCTCAATTATTAAAAATGAACCATTGGATCCCGGTACTGAACCTTTCAGTATAAGCAGGTTGTTTTCAGGAATGATCTTCATCACACGCAGGTTCAGGATCTTCACCCTTTTCCCACCTGTTTGTCCTGCCATACGCATTCCCTTGAAAACACGTGAAGGATAGGAAGATGCACCAAGTGATCCCGGGGCCCTGTCCCTGTTGTGCTGTCCGTGCGTGGCATCATTGACCCCACTGAAATTGTGGCGTTTTACAACGCCCTGGAATCCTTTACCCTTGGTGATACCGGATACGTCCAGCCAGGTATCATCGTTGAAATAATCGACAGTGATCACGTCACCGGGTTTCCAGTCCTTTACAAATCCTTTCAATTCGATCACCTTCCGCTTCGGTGTGGTTTTTGCCTTCGCAAAATGACCTTTCATCGCAGCAGGAGTGTTCTTCTCTTTCTTTTCGTCAAAAGCCAGCTGCACAGCTGCATAACCATCGCTGTCCTCAGATTTTACCTGTGTCACGACACAGGGTCCGGCCTGAATTACGGTACAGGGAATATTCTTTCCTTCTGCATCATAAATGGAGGTCATTCCGACTTTTTTACCAATTAATCCTGGCATCTTATTATAATTTTCCTTGGTTAAACTTTGATTTCTACTTCAACACCACTGGGCAGTTCCAGCTTCATCAGTGCGTCGATGGTTTTGGGTGTTGAACTGTAAATATCCAGCAGTCGTTTAAATGAACTCAGCTGGAACTGTTCACGGGCCTTCTTGTTCACAAAAGGTGAACGCAACACGGTATACACCCTCTTATGTGTAGGGAGTGGAACCGGACCACTTACAACAGCACCTGTCGACTTGACCGTCTTTACGATCTTCTCTGCAGATTTGTCCACCAGATTGTGGTCGTAAGACTTTAACTTAATCCTGATCTTTTGGCTCATTCTTAATGATTATTGATTTACCTTAAGCTTTATTTAATAATTCTTTTGAAATATTCGGCGGTACCTGTTCAAAGTGACTGAACTCCATGGTGGAACTTGCCCTTCCGGACGTAATGGTCCTGAGCACGGTCACATAACCAAACTGTTCTGCCAGGGGTACCTTGGCCTTAATGACCCTGGCACCGGCTTTGGAATCCATACCTTCCACCTGTCCACGTCGCTTGTTCAGGTCCGAGATCACATCACCCATGTACTCTTCAGGGGTTACGACCTCAACGGCCATGATCGGCTCCATCAGCACCGGGTTTGCCTTTTGACCGGCACTCTTCAACGCATTCCTGGCAGCGATCTCAAAGGCGAGCTGGTCGCTATCCACGGGGTGGTAGGAACCATCCACAAGACGTACTTTCAGCGAATCGATCGCGTAGCCTGCCAGCGGTCCGTTCAGCATTGCATTTGTAAACCCTTTTTCAACGGAAGGAATATATTCACGCGGAACATTTCCGCCCTTGATTTCACTGATGAACTGCAATCCTTTCACGCCAGCATCGGCAGGAGAGATATACACTTCAATATCTGCGAACTTACCTCGTCCACCGGTCTGCTTCTTGAACACCTCCCTGTGATGTACTTCTTTGGTAAGTGCTTCCTTGTAATTCACCTGTGGTGATCCCTGGTTGCATTCGACCTTGAATTCGCGCTTCAGCCTGTCCATCAGGATCTCCAGGTGCAGTTCGCCCATGCCGCTGATGATGGTCTGTCCGGAATCCTCATCGGTCCTGACCTGGAACGTGGGATCCTCCTCTGCAAGCTTGTTGAGCGCCATGCCCAGCTTATCGATGTCGGATTGTGTTTTCGGTTCGATGGCCACACCGATCACCGGCTCGGGGAATTCAATCGATTCAAGGATCAATGGTTTATTCACTGCTGTGATCGTATCACCGGTCCGCAACTCTTTCAGACCCACCACGGCGCAGATGTCTCCTGCCTCGATCTCTTTTTTGGGATTCTGCTTGTTGGCATGCATCTGGTAGATGCGGGTGATCCGCTCTTTCTTACCGGTTCGGTTGTTCAGTACCATCACCCCCTCTTTCAGCAAACCGGAATATACACGCATGTATGCCAGTCGCCCTACGAAAGGATCTGTTGCGATCTTGAATACCAGTCCGGCAAGCGGATCTTCAATCGTCGGGTGGCGGTCTTCGCTTTTATCGTTATCGGGATTGATTCCCTTGATCGAGCCTACATCCAGCGGACTCGGCAGCAATGCAACGATCCCGTCGAGCAGGCGCTGCACGCCCTTATTCTTAAATGCCGATCCACAGAATACGGGGGTGATGTCCATGTTGATGACTGCACGCCTGGCATAGTCCATGAATTCATCCACCGTGATGGAATTCCTGTCCTCCAGGAACCGGTCCAGCAGATCGTCGTCGGATACACAAACGGCCTCCACCAGTTTCTCCCGCCATTCTTCAACCTCATCGATCATGTCTTCGGGGATATCGCAATATTCATATTTCATTCCGAGGGTTTCATCCTCTTTCCAGACGATCGCCCTGCGTTCGATCAGATCCACAATCCCTGTGAAATTGTCCTCCGATCCAATGGGAAGTTGCAGCGGAACGGGATTGGCTTTCAGCTTGTCCCTGATCTCTCCTACTACACCAAAGAAATCCGCGCCCACCCGGTCCATCTTATTGATGAAGGCGATCCGCGGAACTTTATATTTGTCAGCCTGTCTCCAGACCGTTTCTGATTGTGGCTCAACGCCTCCTACTGCACAAAAAACTGCGATTGCGCCATCCAGTACCCGGAGGGAGCGTTCCACCTCAACGGTGAAATCAACGTGTCCCGGGGTATCTATGATATTGATTTTGTGTTCCTGGTCTTTGTACTTCCAGAAGGTGGTAGTGGCTGCGGAAGTGATGGTGATCCCTCGCTCCTGCTCCTGGACCATCCAGTCCATAGTAGCTGCTCCGTCATGGACTTCACCGATGCGATGGGTAATACCTGTATAGAACAGAACGCGTTCTGTGGTGGTCGTTTTCCCGGCATCGATGTGCGCCATGATCCCAATGTTTCTTGTATTTTTAAGTCCTGGGTTCATTAATGTGCACACTTACCTTATTAAAATGTCTCTTATATATGTATCTTTTTGTTGTTGGAACTTTAGAACCTGAAATGCGCGAACGCCTTGTTCGATTCTGCCATTCTATGCGTTTCTTCTTTTCTTTTAAATGCTCCTCCTTCATGATTGTAAGCGGCGATGATCTCAGCAGCCAGCTTTTCACTCATGGACCTTCCCGGCCGTTTCCTTGAAAACATGATCAGGTTTTTCATAGAGATGGAAACTTTCCGCTCTGCACGTACTTCCATCGGTACCTGGAAGGTTGCTCCACCTACCCTGCGGCTCTTCACCTCAACCTGCGGTGTAACATTGTCAAGTGCTTCCTTAAAGATCTCAAGTGTCGACTTCTCCTCATTCTTCAACTTCTCGTCGATGATCTCCATGGCACCATAAAAGATGTCATAGGCAACACTCTTCTTCCCATCAAGCATCAGGTTATTCACAAACTGCGTTACGAAAATATCCTTGTATTTCGGATCCGGCAGCGTTATATGCTTCTTTGGTTTTGACTTTCTCATTATCTGTTACAATAAATCTATTATTTTTTCTTAGGTCGTTTCGTCCCGTACTTTGATCTGCGCTGGGTACGGCCCTCCACTCCTGAGGTGTCGAGTGCACCGCGGATGAGGTGGTACCTTACACCGGGAAGATCTTTTACCCTTCCGCCCCTGATCATCACGATCGAGTGCTCCTGCAAATTATGGCCTTCACCGGGAATGTAGGCATTCACTTCCTTCTGGTTCGTCAGCCTTACCCTTGCCACCTTGCGCATGGCAGAATTTGGCTTCTTAGGGGTAGTCGTATAGACCCGCACGCATAC
>CAZOXI010000105.1:0-8490 GCA_964583445.1 uncultured Bacteroidaceae bacterium
GCAAGGCAGGTGCAACTTCAAGTACATCCCGGGTATAGAATTCCTTTGGAAGCCTCTGATCCGTCTTTCAATACCGCATTTTATCCGTTTTACTGATCCATTTGCTGAATACCTCGTCGGCAGCAGGATCCTGTATCCTGACCATTCTAAGCTTCCTGCTTTCAACCGGCCTGGAAAGCTCTTCATAGATCAGGCTGTCATCAAATCCTGCCCTCTCCGCACCCTTCCTGTCAGAAGAAAACCAGACCGCTGAGATCCTGGCCCAATAGATAGCTCCCAGGCACATGGGACAAGGTTCACATGAAGTATACAATTCACAATCGGAAAGATCAAAATCTCCAAGCTTCGCACCTGCCTTCCTGATTGCAATCACCTCCGCATGTGCGGTCGGATCATTCTCCATTGTTACCCGGTTAGATGCTTCCGTAATGATCTTGTTGTCTTTTACAATCACAGCTCCGAAGGGGCCTCCCCCGGCATCAATACTCTCATCTGCAATGCGTATCGCACGTTTTATATACTGTTCACGCATACGTTTTAAAATATATTTATTTCTATTGTTCAGACCGCCACTTCCATTCCCGGCAAAGTTTGCTGTTCCTGTTCAAAACCTTACACACATTATAAATTGCTGTGAATGATGTACCCCCTCTCCCGGAACAAAATGAAAGTTCCACCCGATCTTTGAATCAATATTTTTTTTCCTGAATGGATCCGCAAAAATGTCCAGCCTCCCATAATTACCTGATTGATAAAATGGATCTCCATATTCAAATATGACAGGAGTGCCAACATAATAAACTCCTTTGAAACCAACAATAGTGTAACGAAAATCCACATTTGCAATCCATCCCCTTCCCCACTCCAGGTCAGATGGTCGCAGACGGTCGTATGAAAGCATATACCCGGCAGATAGTTTCAAAGAGTGCAACTCCTCCTGGTTATCAACACTGTAACCTGCCAGTATGGCCATAACCCCGTTATCACGGATCGGACTGGCATGAATACGCTGATAGCTCCTGGCTTCATGATACATTAGCATGGAAGAATTCAGGAAGAAGTGCGAAAACCTGAGGGATGCATCCATCCCGGCCAAAAAAGATTCACGTGTATTTGTCGTAACCCGGCCTGTCCAGTCAACGAATCCATACACCTCAAAAAAATTACTGGAATGAGCAAAATATCCCCCCTCGACATTGGGACGGAAATAATTCAGTGTATCGGTCAGAAAAACCAGGGGCATATCGATCCTGTTTCTGCGGGGAAAGGATCCCAGTGCCATTTCCAGGTGATCCGATTTGTAGGCATAATAGAGGTTCACCTGTGGTGGCACGGAAAAAACCGAGCTCCCATGTTCATACAGGTAATTCAAACCCGCAGCAAAGCTGTGCATGGTATCAATCCTGAAAACCAGCGATGCATCCAGTCGTGCTCCAAAAATGGTCTGGGGGAATGCATATTCAGAAAAATATTCCCGGTTATCGAAGATCTGGTGAAAGGAAATATCATACCCCACACGCTGTCCCCGGACAGACAGGACCGCAATAGCTAAAACGATGATCAACAGAGATTTTTTCACGTACCAGGAATAATTTACCAGCAATAAAGGTAAAACAAAACATGAAAATGTTGAAAAAACGAGGCAAATCAGTATAAATAAATACCGTAGATAAGATCTATCATACAGAAAATCTGAGATTTAAGAAAACTGGAAATAAATTGTTGATATGTTATTGATTTAATAAAAAGATTTGTATTTTTGCGAACCACAAATTCAGGCGATAGAATTTATCAGGAAAAAAATATTAAAGACGTGGATACATTAAGTTACAAGACCGTTTCAGAGAATAAAAATACCGTCAGTAAAGAATGGGTATTGGTTGATGCTACTGACCAGATCCTGGGTCGTCTCGCAGCCAGGGTGGCAATGATTCTCAGGGGTAAGCACAAGCCCAGTTTCACGCCACATGTTGATTGTGGTGATAACGTAATCATTATCAATGCCGAAAAGATAAAACTCACTGGCAACAAGTCAACACAGAGAGAATATATCCGTCATACCGGGCACCCTGGCGGACAACGGACTGAAACTGTTGAGAGCCTTCTGAAAAGAAGACCTGTCGCAGTAGTTGAGAGGTCTGTCAAGGGTATGCTGCCAAAAAGCAGGCTTGGAAGTGAACTGTTCAGAAATCTTCATGTTTTTGAAGGAGATACCCATCCGCATGAAGCACAACAACCAAAAAAGATCGATTTAAATACCATTAAATAAGAATTCATGGAGGTGATTAACACAATAGGAAGAAGAAAAAGAGCCATTGCCAGGGTATATCTCTCAGACGGTAAAGGCCAGATCACTGTCAATGACAAAGATTACAAAGAATATTTTCCATTCGAGCAGTTGCACTATGTAGTGGACCAGCCACTGAACCTGCTTGAACTGAAAGACAAATACGACGTCAAAGCCAACCTTACAGGTGGCGGTATCAAAGGACAGGCGGAAGCATTGCGTCTCGGTATCGCAAGAGCACTTGTAAAGATTGATGCAGAAAACAAACCTAAACTTCGCGCAGAAGGTTTCATGACAAGGGATCCAAGGGCAGTTGAGAGGAAGAAGCCGGGTCAACCTAAAGCAAGGAAAAGGTTCCAGTTCAGCAAACGTTAATCCTTATAACATATTTATTAAACGCGAAACCAGCAGGACTTCCAATACGAACTACCTGTTGGTTGCCTAAGCAAAAATTAAACAAATGCCAAAGACAAGTTTCAACGAACTATTGGATGCAGGTGTGCATTTTGGTCACCTGAAAAGAAAATGGAATCCCGCAATGGCTCCTTATATTTTTATGGAGAAAAACGGGATCCACATTATTGACCTCAACAAAACAGAGGCAAAACTTGAGGAAGCTGCAAATGCGCTCAAGCAAATCGCAAAATCAGGAAGAAAGATCCTTTTTGTAGCCACAAAAAAGCAGGCAAAAGATATCGTTGCTGAGAAAGTGAAGGCCATCAATATGCCTTATGTAACTGAACGCTGGCCGGGGGGAATGTTGACCAACTTCCCGACCATCAGGAAGGCAGTAAAAAAGATGACTTCAATCGACAAAATGGCCACCGACGGAACATTTGAAACACTTTCCAAAAGGGAAAAGCTGCAAATCACCCGTCAACGCGCCAAACTGGAGAAGATGCTGGGTAGTATTTCAGACCTTACCAGGCTTCCGGCAGCTATGTTTATTGTTGACGTTACAAAAGAATATATCGCAGTTCGCGAAGCCAGGCGTTTGAATATTCCTGTATTTGCAATGGTCGATACCAACTCCGACCCGAAGAACATTGATTTCCCTATACCGGCCAATGACGATGCTTCAAAATCAATCTCGCTGATCCTCGATTACGTTTGTGAATCAGTTGCTGAAGGACTGAACGAGCGTAAAATGGAAAAGGAAAAAGAAGTCACAGCTGCCAGGGAGAAAAAGGAAAAAGAAAAGGAAAGAAAAGCCGCTGAATCCAAAGAGAAGAGTGAAGAAAAATCAGCTGCCAAAGTAGCCAAACCTGAGAAGGAAGCAGCTAAAGTCGAAAAGAAAGAGCAGAAGGAAACTGCCAGGGCAGAGCAGAAAGAGGAAAAGGAGTCAGCAAAGGCTGAGAAAAAAGAAGCAAAGGAAGAAGCCAACGCTGAGAAGAAAGAGGAGAAGTAAAAGCAAGTGGCAACACCCGGGAATAATTTTTACCTACTCCGGGTCAAGGCTGTTCCTGACACCGATATTTATTCGTGTTCCCGTGGCCTGAATCACGCACAACAATTTTACTACAGAAGATAATAACGATAAAAACATATTAAAATGGCTGATATTAAAGCTGCAGACGTAAGCAAACTTAGAAAAAGCACCGGTGCCGGTATGATGGATTGCAAAAAAGCACTCCAGGAGGCTGAAGGTGATTTCGACAAGGCCATCGAGATCATTCGCAAAAAAGGAATGGCCGTGGCAAACAAACGTGCAGACCGCGAAGCAAGCGAAGGTACTGTGCAGGCAAAAGTTGAAGATGGGTTCGGAGCGATGATCTCCCTGAACTGTGAAACTGATTTTGTTGCAAAGAACGAAAATTTTGTAGCATTTGCACAGCAAATCCTTGATGCAGCAATTGCAGAAAAACCTGCTGACCTGGAAGCGCTGAAAGCTTTGAATATGGATGGCAAAACTATTGATGAAATGGTTACCGAACAGACCGGGATCATCGGCGAAAAACTGGAACTTGCCTACTATGATAAGGTGGAAGCACCATATGTAATCGCATATAATCACTTTGGAAACAACCTCGCCACACTTGTTGGCTTCAGCAAACAAGTGGAAGAGCAGGTTGCAAAAGATGTTGCCATGCAGGTAGCCGCCATGTCTCCTGTCGCAGTGGGTGAAGCCGATGTACCGGCTGAGACCATTGAAAGCGAAAAAAGGATCGGCCGCGAAAAAGCACTTGCTGAAGGAAAACCTGAAAACATCGTGGACAGGATCGCTGAAGGAATGGTTAAAAAATTCCTGAAAGAGAATACTTTGTTGAGCCAGGAATTCACCAAAGATTCTAAGATCACAGTCGAGGCGTATATTAAGAAAGCAGACGCTGATGTGAAAGTAACCGAATTCAAAAGATTCGCGATCAAGTAAATCAAAGCAATCGCACAGAAAAGAGGGTGGTTCCACAAGGGATCACCTTTTTTTATCCCGTAATTTTCCAGGTACTTATTATCTCCGTACAACTGTGTTTTGATATGCTGTCATCCCGCAGCCGACGACTATTTCAGGTTTACTGGTTTTACTATTGCCCCAATTTCCATATATTCGTATAAATTTTTTGCAATGCAACCCTATAAAAGAATACTTCTCAAATTAAGTGGTGAAGCGCTCATGGCAGGGCGATCCCATGGAATAGATCCCCGCAGGCTGAATGACTATATCGAAGAGATCATCGAGGTCAACAAGGCCGGTGTCCAGGTAGCAATTGTCATAGGAGGGGGAAATATTTTCAGGGGGATTTCCGGTGTCGATGAAGGCTACGACCGTGTTAAGGGCGATTACATGGGTATGCTCGCAACAGTGATCAACGGCCTTGCCCTGGAGTCAGCATTCCACAAGAAAAAAGCCGGTGCCAAATTATTCACTGCCTTCCGCATGGAGCCTGTCGCAGAGTTCTATTCGAAAAACAAGGCCATTGAAGCATTGGAGAACGGACAGGTTGTGATCTTTTCCGGGGGAACAGGAAATCCATTCTTCACGACTGATACGGCATCATCACTCCGGGCAGTGGAGATCGATGCCGATGTTATGCTGAAAGGAACACGCGTTGACGGTGTATATACCAGTGATCCTGAGAAAGATCCGGATGCAGAAAAATTTACAACACTGACTTTTGACGAAGCCCTTGAAAAGAACTTAAGAATCCTCGATCAGACCGCCTTTACCATGTGCCGGGAAAATGAATTACCGGTGGTGGTCTTCAATATGAATGAACGTGGAAACCTGAAAAAACTTATTTCAGGTGAAAAAATTGGAACTTTAGTTAAAATTTAAATAATTTAGGGACCGATTAAAACTTTCGCTATGCAAGAAGAAGTTCAACTGGTCTATGAAATGACCCGGGAAAAAATGGACAAGGCGCTTGAGCACCTTGACACCGAATTGAGCCGGATCCGGGCAGGTAAAGCCAACATCCATATCCTTGACGGGATCATGGTTGATTATTACGGAGCCATGACGCCTCTTAACCAGGTGTCTAACATCAGTACCCCGGATGCAAAAACCATTGCCATTCAGCCCTGGGAGAAAAAAATGATCGATCCCATCGAAAAAGCCATCCAGCAGGCAAATATCGGAATCAACCCGATCAATAACGGTGAGCTGATCCGCCTGATCATCCCGCCACTGACGGAAGAACGAAGGGAAGCACTGGTGAAACAGGTGAAAAATGAAGGTGAAAACGCCCGGGTCAGCATCAGGAACAGTCGTCGTGAGGCAAATGAAGAATACAAGCAGATGCAGAAACAGGGTCTTGCCGAAGACGATGCAAAGCGGGCCGAAGAAAATATCCAGGAGCTCACGAACGAATACACTGAAAAGATCGATAAGATCGTCGAGGCGAAAGAAGAGGATATTATGACAATTTAATCATCACCCGGAAAGATAACACGGACCGCAATCGAGCCAGGAGGATCCGGCTGCATTGCGGTCTTTTTTTGGAAGATAATGTTACGCAAATACTGGATAGAATTCATCATAGTGCTGGTGATCCATGCCGGGTTCATGGCCTACCAGATGCATGCGCAGCATTATCTGCTCGATGACTCCAAAGAATATATCAGAACCGCCGACAACCTGGTCCGGGAAGGAATCCTCTACAACGGCGACCTCAGCGAGCATATCCAACCTGAATTATATACCAAACGCCCACCGGGATATCCTCTGTTTCTATTGATTCCCTGGTTGTTCACCCAGAGCATGATTCCGGTTATTTTATTGCAGCTGGTTTTGTCCCTGGCATCATTCATTACAATGCTGAAGGTTTTTAAGCCTGAAGGGTATGCCAGGATCCTGGTGACCGCATTTGTCATTTTTTACCCGGCTCAATTCATTTACACCAACCTGGTCATGGCAGAGATCCTGTTCCAGTTCGTGCTGATGATGGCAGTCCTCAGCCTCTACCGCTATATAAAAACGGAACGGATCAGTGTGCTCTGGACGTACCAGCTGATGCTTATACTTGGTATTCTTGTCAAACCGGTACTCTATCCTTTTGTCATGCTGAATATTGTCCTCTTCCTGGTGCTTTATTACCGTTACAGGCAACGCCTGTTGATCATCTCCAGCCTGATCCCGCTGATTTTCGTGATCATTTTTGCAAGTATCAATCAACAGCGGACCGGCTACTTTCATGTTTCCAGTATTCAGCAGATCAACCTGGTGAATTACAACCTTTATTACTTTCTGATGGACCAGCAGGGAGAAGAGCAGGCAGAAGAGATTACAACGGAAATCAAAGCCACTTGCAGCCGGGAAAAAGACCTCAGCAACAAGTCTGCATGCCTGACAGAAGCAGCAACCAGCATTTTTACGGATAACATGGTCAGCTATGGATGGTTCCACCTGAAAGGAATGGGCAGGTTTTTTATTGATCCCGGGAGATTTGACCTGTATCATTTTTTCGGGCTCGAAAATTCCGGGGGTAAGGGATTCCTGTATCATATTAACAAAAGCGGAATAAAAGGCGTATGGGAGTACCTCCAGATGCAGCATAGCGGAATGATCCTCCTGCTTCTGGGCATTGCTTTCTTCAACCTGGCCAGGGTTGCCGGTTTCCTGTTTTTCCTGTTCAACAGGAAGATCGATTCGTCATTCCGGCTGTTTCTGTTCCTGCTTACAGGATACATTGCTTTTGCAACCGGTCCGCTGGGAGCTTCCAGGTTTATGCTGCCGGTGGTCCTGCTTCTGACAGGTGCCGCTGCATACCAGTATGGATCCTGGTTCAACAGGCTATTTAGAAAGAAGACTTAGTGGATTCCGATTGTTGAAGCCGGCCTTTATTGAAGATCCAGGATCCTGTAAAGCTCGTCCAGATCAGGCGAAAGAATGATCTCCGTCCTCCTGTTCCTGGCCCTCGCTTCGGGTGTATCTGCCGGATCAACGGGAAGGTATTCGCCCCTGCCCGCCACAGTAATACGTTTTGGGTCGATACTTTTTGCATCCAGCAGGATACGGACAATGGAAGTGGCCCTGAGGACACTCAGGTCCCAGTTGTCTTTGATCGAAGATCCCTTTCTGAAAGGCACATCATCGGTATGTCCCTCGATCATGATGTCGATATCCGGATTTTGAGCCAATACAACAGCCAGTTGCCGCAATGCCCTCTGTCCTTCCGAATCCACAACGGTGCTCCCGGAACTGAACAGTAACTTGTTTTGAAGTGACACATAGACTTTCCCGTTCTTTTGTGTAACGGTAAGGCCCTGTCCCTCGAATCCCAGCAAAGCATCTGCCACAGTCTGACGAAGTTCATTCATCAACTGGTCCTTCCTGTTCAGCATTTCCTCCAGCTCCATCAAGCGGGCATTCCGTGCTTCGAGCTCAGCCCGCAACTGTGTAACCGACTGGCGTTGTTCGGAGACATTTCCCTGCAGCTCTTCAAGTGTCTGCTGTTTTCTTGCAAGGTCTTCCTGCGCATTTTGCAATTCATTCAGTAAACGCCTGGTTTCCCTGGCATTTCCGCGCAGCAGGGCATCATGTGTTTCCTGCAGATCATTGTATTTTCGGGTGAGTGCATTGATTTCAGCCTTTGCTTTATCAATTTCCTTGTATAACCTGATGCTGTCCTCAACGAACCGCTCCTTTTGTTCTTCCACCTGGTCGATCATCGCCTTCATCTCACGGTTTTCGACAGTGAGTCGTTCATTTTCAGCAAATATTTCGTCACGGTCTTCCTGGATCGCATCTCTTTTTTTGTCCACCT
>CAZOXI010000106.1:0-1376 GCA_964583445.1 uncultured Bacteroidaceae bacterium
GGGGTTGATGTTCCTTCTCTTAAGGGGCATTTATCTGGGAATCCAGCTGGTCGCTTCGTATGGCTTCCTCGTTGACCCAGCCCAGGCTCAGTGCATCTTTACCTCCCGTAGTACTGGTAAAGACCTTCCCCTGGTATTTGGGAGATACAATCAGCATAGACTCACCGTTTCTGTCTTGCAGGAGCTGCGCATCAGGATCATGCGCACGGATAAGTTCCAGGTCCTGCCTGAATGTCCTGTTTTCCATATTTTTAACATTTTGACTACATTCCGTGATCAGCAGCACAGACAACCACAATAGAAAGAAATGTCGTATTGCTCGCATAAATTCTACGATTAACTGTTATCGACTGATCTGCCCGGACAATTTTCTAAAAAATTCCCAAATCACAATACCGGCAGATACTGAGATATTTAATGAATGCTTGGTTCCGAATTGCGGGATCTCAATACTGTGATCACTCTTATCTACAATGGCCTGTTCGACACCACGTATTTCATGGCCAAATACAAGGGCATAATTCTGTCCCTCCTGCACCGGGAAGGATTCAAGCATGATGCTCTGCTCGGCTTGTTCGATTGAACATACTATGTAATCCTTCTTTCTGAGTTCTTCAAGTGCGTCTTGTGTATGTTCAAAATACTTCCAGTCTACAGATTCTGTTGCCCCCAGTGCGGTTTTGTGTATCTCTTTGTGGGGAGGAACAGCAGTAATGCCACATAAAAACAAAGTTTGAACCCGAAAAGCATCAGCAGTTCTGAATACCGACCCAATATTATTCATACTTCTGACGTTATCCAGGACAATCACAACAGGAATCTTATCGGCACGTTTAAATGCTTCAACTTCCAGTCTGTTCAATTCCTCATTTAAAAGCTTTCTCATAAGATTGCTTTTTACGAAAATACTGAATATAAATCGCAGTATCCCGGAAAAAAAACAATAATTTTGTTACAAAGAACGATAATAAGTCTACTATGAACATCCACGAACACCAGGGAAAAGAAATATTAAAGCAATTTGGCGTCAGTGTGCCACTTGGTTTTATAGCCACTACTCCCGAAGAGGCAGTTGAAGCAGCTAGAAAAATCAATGATTCAACCGGTGCAGATACATTTGCAGTGAAGGCACAGATCCATGCCGGTGGACGTGGAAAAGGCGGCGGTGTTAAGATTGCAAAGCGTATCGAGGAAGTAAGGGAACATGCTGCTTCCATCCTTGGCATGACCCTGGTAACGCATCAGACTGGTCCTGAAGGAAAACTGGTTCGCAAGATCCTGATAGAACAGGGAATCTATTACCCCGGGGAAGCCGACCCGGAGGAATTTTATATGAGTGTTCTCCTGAACAGGTCAAACGGGAAAAATATTATCAT
>CAZOXI010000106.1:1386-8486 GCA_964583445.1 uncultured Bacteroidaceae bacterium
CGCTCTTCCGATCTGGCGTAACATTATTATGTATTCCACCGAAGGTGGTATGGACATAGAGGCAGTAGCAGAGAA
Organism: uncultured Bacteroidaceae bacterium; assembly: GCA_964583445.1. Taxonomy (GTDB): domain Bacteria; phylum Bacteroidota; class Bacteroidia; order Bacteroidales; genus M55B112. Next base: position 1,462 of record CAZOXI010000106.1, read on the forward strand.
AACACCGCACTTGATATTCAAGGAAGAGATCGATCCGGCTGTAGGAATCCAGCCATTTCAGGCCAGGAGGGTCGCTTTCAACCTTGGCGTCAGCGGAAATGCGTTCAGGCAAATGGTGAAATTCGTGATTAATCTGTACAAAGCATATGAAGGGTCTGATGCTTCGCTGTTTGAAATCAACCCACTGTTTAAAACCTCCGATAATCTGATAATGGCTGCAGATGCCAAGGTAAACATTGACGACAATGCCTTATACCGTCATCCCGACTATGCCGCAATGAGGGATATTCATGAAGAGGATCCTACAGAAGTGGAAGCAGGGGAATTCAACCTGAACTTTATTAAACTGGACGGTAACGTGGGCTGTATGGTCAATGGTGCCGGACTGGCCATGGCCACTATGGATATTATCAAGCTTTCCGGGGGAAAACCGGCCAATTTCCTGGATGTTGGTGGCACTGCCAATGCAGAGACCGTTGAAGCCGGTTTCAGAATTATCCTGAAAGATCAAAATGTGAAAGCGATTCTGATCAACATTTTCGGAGGGATCGTCAGGTGCGACCGCGTTGCCCAGGGAGTCGTTGATGCATACAAATCCATCGGGAACATTCCGATACCGGTAATCGTTAGGTTGCAAGGCACCAATGCTGAAGAAGCCAAGGTGCTCATTGATGATTCCGGCCTGGCAGTCCATTCTGCCATCAGCTTGCAGGAAGCTGCAAACAAAGTGAAAGAATTGGTCTGAACCAAGGTCTCCGGGAAATATTCAACCGTTATTAATTACGCCGGAACATCATAAAACAGGTGTTTTTGTCAGACAAGTGCAGCCCTGGAGAGCAACGCTTCCATTTGGTCACGATAATCGATTGCCTTTTGACGTGCAGAAATCTCAAACCTGCTGGTAACGTCGGCATAAATGATAGACCTGCTAACATTTACCAGCAGTCCACACTGGTTGTTGTGCCCCGACTGAAAGACCTCTTCCAGGTCTCCCCCCTGGGTACCGATACCCGGAACAAGTAGAAAATGATCCGGTACAATTTTCCGTACTTGTTGTAGCAAAGCAGCTTTCGTAGCACCGACAACAAACATGGTATTGTCCGTATTCCCCCACGTTTTAGCTGTACGAATTACCTTTTCAAAAAGTAACTGGTCCTCCGCTGTCCTGATCTGTTGAAAGTCCTGCGAACCTGCATTGGATGTAAGCCCAAGAATAATACTCCATTTATTCCTGAAATCGAGATAAGGCTGAATACTATCGCGACCCATGTAAGGAGAAAGGGTCACAGCATCAAAATCCAGGTTCCGGAAAAATGCATTTGCATACATGCCCGAGGTGTTCCCAATATCGCCGCGCTTGGCATCTGCGATGATAAAAATATCGGGGAAATTATTCCTGATGTAATTCACTGTCATCTCAAGACTAATCCATCCTGCTGCACCCATGGTTTCATAGAAGGCAAGATTTGGCTTATAGGCCACTGCCAGGTCCTCGGTAGCATCGATGATACGCTTGTTGAATTCAAAAATAGGATACTCTTTCTCAAGCAATACTTTGGGGATTTTATTGAAATCCGTATCCAGGCCAATACAAAGGAAACTGGTTTTCTTCTTGATATTATTGAATAATTCAGCTGCAGTCATGACATACAATTATTTTTCTACATACCACTCTCCTTGAGCTTTTCTGCATTCTCCGCCATCTGGAGTTTCTCAATGATTTCGCTAATATCCCCATCGATGATCGAAGAGAGGTTATACAGGGTAAGGTTGATCCTGTGATCCGTTACCCTGCCCTGCGGATAATTATAGGTCCTGATCTTGGCTGACCGGTCACCCGAAGCGACCATGGTTTTCCTCTTGCCAGCGATTTCCTCCATGCGCTTCTGATATTCCAGATTATAGAGCCGGGAGCGCAACTCTTTCATTGCTTTATCCAGGTTCTTGAGTTGAGATTTTTCATCCTGACAGGTCACAACGATTCCGGTAGGGATATGCGTGAGCCTGATAGCAGAATACGTCGTATTCACCGATTGTCCACCGGGCCCCGAAGAGCAATAGGTGTCTTTGCGGATATCCTCCTGCTTGACCTCCACCTCGAAGTCTTCCGCCTCGGGCAGCACAGCAACAGTAGCTGCAGAGGTATGTACGCGACCCTGGGTCTCCGTCTGGGGAACACGCTGTACGCGGTGCACTCCTGATTCATATTTCATAATGCCATATACACCTCCGCCGGAGATCGACATGATGATCTCCTTGTATCCACCTACAGTCCCTTCAGTAAAGCTGGTGGTTTCCACTTTCCATTTTTGTGATTCGGCATATTTCAGGTACATCCGGTAGAGGTCGCCTGCAAATATGCTGGCTTCGTCCCCACCTGTACCTGCACGAATTTCTACAATCGCATCTTTTTCATCCTCAGGATCATTTGGAACCAGGAGCAACTTGATCTTATCTTCAAGCGGGACAAGTTGCGCATTCAATGTTTCAAGTTCCTCCTTTGCCATCTCACGCATCTCGCTGTCAGACTCTTCAGCAATAATCTCCCTGGCGCTTTTTATATTACTTAACAGGTTCTTGTAATTCTTATACGCCTCAACCACAGGTTCAAGCTGGCTGTATTCCTTGTTTAACCTGACATATCTCTTCATGTCCGAGATAATATCGGGTTGTGTGATCAGCTTGCCTACTTCCTCAAACCTGGCAGCCACGCCTTCGAGTTTATTCAATATGCTGTTTTCATTCATTGCAATCGACGGTTAATATTCATATACTCCCCTGCTGGTCTTGATCGTAAGCTTTTTATCTTCAGAATCCTCTACGTATCCAATAATCTTTGCATCCACATTGAATCCTCCAGATATCTTAACGATATCCTGTGCAGTATCAGCATCGGTATAGATCTCGAAACGATGTCCCATATTAAATACCTGGTACATCTCCCTCCAATCTGTTCCCGATTCTTCCTGGATCATTTTGAAAAGTGGGGGTACCTCGAAAAGGTTGTCCTTGACAATGTGCACATGGTTTGAAAAATGAAGCACCTTGGTCTGTGCACCACCAGAGCAATGTATCATGCCATGTATAGAACTACGATGTGATGCGAGAACAGCAGCGACCACGGGTGCATAGGTTCTTGTTGGGGAGAGCACCAGTTTGCCCGCATCCACTCCAAGTGCTTCGATTTGGTCGGTCAAACGGTAAGACCCACTGTATACCAGTTCCCTGGGGACTTGTGGATCAAATCCTTCCGGGTATTTGTCTGCCAGGTAATGAGAAAAAACATCATGCCGGGCAGAAGTAAGCCCGTTACTTCCCATGCCACCATTGTATGCCTCCTCGTAAGTTGCCTTTCCACTGGATGACAGGCCAACAATCACATCCCCCGGTCGTATTTGGTTCTCAATAATATCCTTCCGCCTGACCCGCGCAGTTACAGTTGAGTCGACGATGATGGTACGCACAAGATCCCCAACATCAGCAGTCTCTCCTCCACTTGAATAGATGGAAACCCCCAGTTTGCGCAGTGCTGCCAACACCTCTTCGGTTCCTGTGATAATAGCTGAGATCACCTCACCGGGAATATTTAGTTTATTTCGGCCTATGGTAGAACTGAGCACTATGTTTTCTGTAATTCCAACGCAAAGCAAATCATCCAGGTTCATTACAATGGCATCCTGTGCAATCCCTTTCCATACCGACAAATCACCAGTCTCCTTCCAGTAGAGGTAAGCGAGCGATGACTTGGTCCCGGCACCATCGGCATGCATCACCACGCAATGATCCGGATCATTGGACAGCAGGTCGGGAATAACCTTACAAAAAGCGTTGGGAAACAATCCTTTATCAATATCCTTCAATGCCTTGTGCACATCTTCCTTTGAAGAGGATACTCCACGTGCCATATATCTGGAAGAAGTTCCCATACCCGTTTTTATAATTGCTTGCAAAAGTACAAAATAATTGCCGAACGAAGGTATAGTAGAGGCGCCGATAAGCAGAACGAAATTCTACTGCAAACAAATCTGTATATACAATAAGAACGCGAAAAAACGGAACTATTCAACAGCAAAGCATCATCCGTATAAGGTCAGATAATTCCCTTCATCCTAGTTTTGCGGAATATATTCCGTGGATAGCACCTTGAACTCTGTTCTTCGATTGATCTGGTGTGCTTGTTCCTGCTGTTCGACGGGTAATTGGTTGATATAACTTTCCGTGAGTACATCCCCAATTTCGAGAAAATCGTAAGACTCAAGGATTTTTTCGTCTACAACTTTTGGTTGCGATTCACCGTATCCCCTTGCTTGTAACCTGTCCGGAGCAATCCCTTTGGAAATGAGATAATCCACAACAGATTGCGCACGCTTCTGGGATAACTCGAGGTTATCAGCAGGTGCACCACGTGAGTCAGTGTGTGACATCAGTTCAATGGTCACGTTCGGGTTATCATTTAAAGTTTCAACAAGATTATCAAGTGAGACCATCGACTCCGGTCGCAAGTCCCATTTTGCAAAGTCGTAAAAAATATTGGGCAGTTCGATCACCCTTTCCGTGGAGGAAAGGTAGATAGTCACATCAAATTCCTTACTTTGCTCGAGTCCCTTGGTTGACTCACGTGCTTTTCCCCTCAGATAACCCTCTTTGCCCGCAATAAATACATAATCTGTGGAAGGTTTCAGCATGAACCTGAACGTGCCATCTTCACCTGTAGTAGATTCAATCGTAATGCCATCGCTCCCCACAGTGGTAACTTTAGCATCGCTCAATATATTGTTGTTCCTGTCATCACGGACTGTTCCGTTTACCGCAAACTCCAGGGGTGGCAGTACAAATGAAAAGATATCGTCATTGCCTCTTCCACGTCGGCTTGAACTGAAGAATCCGCGTTCCGATTCCGCCTCGAATGCAATACCAAAGTCATCCTCAACTGAATTGATTGGAGGGCGCATATTCTCCACCATCCAGTTTCCGAGTTCATCTTTCCTGGCCTTGTAAATATCCAACCCCCCCATTCCGATCCTGCTATCGGAGCTAAAATAGAGTGTTCCGTCGGCATGCACAAATGGGAACATTTCATTACCGGGTGTATTTATTTCTTCGCCCAGATTTGTAGGTTGACCCCATGCTCCGCCTTCTCTTGATACCAACCAGATATCATTTTCACCGATTCCTCCGGGCATATCCGATACAAAATACAGGGTTTGGCCATCAGGGGATATTGCAGGATGAGCGGAGGTGATACTGTCACCAATAAGATCAAGTGGTTCCGGCTCACTCCATTCGGCCCCGGATTTTGTAGATGTATATATTTGACATGCGACCTGCTCATTCTTTCCCATTTTACAACGGGTCATATATAACGTTGAAAAGTCTTGCGTAAAGCTGACAGTTCCGTCTTCAAACTCCGAATTGAGCGGTTCAACTGGTACCGGAACACTCCATTTTCCCTTCCGGTCCATCGTTGAAGAGTAAATATCCGCAAAACTCTCTCCTGTAGCACCGTGAACTGCCTTACCTTCTGAATCCTCCCGGGTGGACGTAATCATTACCTCCATGTAATCTTCGTTGGCATAGGCCGGACTCCAGTCACGGTCAAATGAATTGAAATACCGCATGTCTTCAACAATATAACCGGTAGGATTGCTCATCCATTCCTGTGCCACACGCGCAGATTCCACTCCCCAGTCACCACGCGGATCGTCAGGAACAAGTTCGTTGTAGATCGTGAATTGCTCCTCTGCTTCCTCAAACCTTTCATAACGCATAAGCGATTGTCCATACCTGAGATATAAACCCGGATCCTGGTAGTCCTGTTGTAAAGCTTTTCTATACCAGAGTGCTGCCTGCCTGGGCTGACCTGTTATCCGGTAACATTCAGCGATCTTGAAAATGATCCCGGCCCGCCGATCCTTATCAGAGATTTTGCTGTAGGCCCGTTTATATAAATCGATGGCTTCATAGTATTCACCCGCTTCATAAGCAGCATTGGCCCTGGAGTCACGCTCTTTCCGCTGCCCTTCGACCGGTTGTATTGCAGAGATCAATCCAATCAATACCAGTAAAATAATTCCCTTATGCATCATTCATTCGTTGATTACAAACATTCAATATACGCTAAAATTACTGCTTTTTCGCATATAATAAAACGAACATATCCACCCGTTCGTGTATTCATTAAGAATTATTTACCGGTAGCATTATATCAGGCAGTTGTATTAGCTGAAAGATGCTGGCTACAAAATCCATACAGCAGCAAGGAAAAAAAATTTTATTTCATATCCTGCGCTTTCGTAGCTAGTTTAACAATTGGATCAGTTGCTGAACAGCAGTTCCCTGTATTTCGGCAAGGGCCACATTTCGTCATCCACAATAAGCTCCAGCTTATCAATGTGATACCTGATCTGATCGAGGAATGAAAAAACATTCGCAGAATATGCTTTGGCCTTCTGCTCGGCAGATGCTATCTTATTCGCAGCTTTACGGGCATCAACCATTTCATTCACAAGGGATTTGATCTTGGTTACCCGTTCTGATATCTCCCTGATGAGTTCCACCCTGTTTCCAGACAATTGCGCATATTCATCGCCATACAGATCCTTCAGCAGGGATACATTCTCCATCAGGACATTCTGATACTTAACAGCTGTTGGTACAATATGGTTAATTGCCAGGTCACCGAGCACACGTGCTTCAATCTGGATTTTCATGATATAATTCTCATACATCACCTCTACACGTGCTTCCAACTCATGTTCTCCCAGGATGCCCAAAGATGTGAACAACTTTTTAGTGGAATCACTCAGGAATGCAGAGATGGACCCAGGGATATCTGTAATATTTGTCAAGCCCCGCCTTTTCGCCTCCTTCACCCATTCCTCACTGTAGTTGTCTCCCTCAAAACGAATTGGTTTAGATGCAATGATCAATTCACGCAGTACCTGGAATATGGCTTCGTCCTTTTTCACCCCTTTACCGATCAGCTTTTCAACAGCGGTATGAAATTCCGTGAGCTGTGCAGCTAC
>CAZOXI010000107.1:0-8443 GCA_964583445.1 uncultured Bacteroidaceae bacterium
GGGTGCACATCCCTGCTTCATCACGGTCAATGATGAAGGATACGTACTGGTGGCTAATTATACCGGTGGAAATATGGCCCTGTTGAAGCTGAACCGGTCAGGAGAGCTCTCAGATCTGCTCGACCTGCAGCAGCACGAAGGGAGCGATATCACGGAAAGACAACGCGGTCCACACGCCCATTCAGCATGGTTTGATCCCATGAACGAAAATATTATTACGGTTGACCTGGGTACAAATGATTTGTGGATATCAAAAATTGATACAAAAAAGCAAAATTTGAAGCCTGCTTCACCCCCCGTGGTTTCCATGAATCCGGGCGCAGGTCCGAGGCATCTTGACTTTCATCCCAATGGCAAGTGGATATACGTGGTTAACGAATTGGACTGTACGGTTTCGCTGGTAGAACGGGAAGGTAACGGGTACCGCCTGGGAACATCATTTTCCACCCTTCCGGATGATTTTGATGGAAAGAATACCTGTGCCCACGTAATGGTGTCTTCAGATGGTAAATTTCTATATGCATCGAACCGCGGGCACAACAGCATTGCCATTTTTTCCATCAACAGGAAAAACGGTCAGCTCACTCCACAAGGCCACGAATCGGTGCAAGGCGAAACCCCCAGGAACTTCAATCTTTCGCCGGGCGATAAATACCTGGTGGTGGCGAATCAGCGAACCAACAACATGGTTTCATTTAAGCGGGACAAGAAAACCGGGCAGCTTACTCCTGTGGATGAGATTCCTGCTCCCAGGCCGGTGTGTATTCTCTTTTAAAAGATCCGTTCGGCCGGATACAGCCTCGATACAGGACAGCCCATGAAGTACCTGGTACTGCTACCCGGATACATTGAGTCCGGATACAGCAACATGCATTAAACAAGTTTCTCAGGGAGCCGTGTTGCGCGTTGATGTTATCATCATGACCGCACAGATGATTGAAACCAGGTTGAAAAGGGGTATAATGAATATGGCAGGGACCACATTTACATCATGAAGCGCCATCCCAATGAGCTTTGCGGTAAGCGCCAACATTAACAAAGAAAGAAACACCAGGTATACCGTTCCTGCAAGATAGCCCAATGGGGTTTTCCTCCACAGCAAAACCCCCGAAACAATGGCCAGCGGAAGCAACAGGCCAAGGTCAAATCCCTGCACGATCATCGTAGTGTAGTGATCAATTCCAACCGGAAAAACGGACCCATTCAACAAAGGTGGTACAATCACACTGAGCCAGAGCAGGGCAATGGAAATGGCATTAAAGACCAGGAACCCCGCGCTAAATTTAACCGGTGCGGAAGTACTGAACAATGCCCTGAGCGCTCCTGGATCAAAGCTGGTCAGAAGGATTAAAAGGGACCAGAAAGACAATCCCAGCAGGCATACGTACACAAGGAAAAGATAGTTATACATAGCCATGGCCGTATAAAAAAGGTAGGTGACAAAAAAATACCCGGAAACACCGGTCAGCAACAACTTTGATCTTTGTGATCCGCGCCGGAAACCAATAAGTGCAATCACGAGCATTGGAACAGCAACGAAAAGTGTTACCACATCCTGTGCAATCCCCTGAACAGCAACATCTGCTGACATATGTCGATATAAACCTGTGCCATAGATTTGAATGGTCTCGCCCCGGATTGATTCATAGAAAAAGCTTCCTTCGCCATATTGAGTGAAAATGCCCATGGAAGCCGCCACTATGGCCAAAACCGCAGTAAAAATCACAATAACTGTAATGTTTTTTTTCATGATCAACATCTTTTAATTGTTTTTGGACCAGTGGAATCCATGGTTTCCTGCAGTGAACACAGAATCGCATCCAGGATTCTCCTGAGTAAAAATACACAAAACAATATCATCCTGCTGAGGAAATGAACCATGCCCGGGGGAATAAGAAAAATTGTTTTCATTTTTTAAATCCCGTGGCTGGCAATGATCTCATGCAGGTTTCTCCTGAATGAATAGGGTGCGGGATCTGCAAATCCGATCCGCAACAGAAGCAAGGGAGTCATTCCACCTAGGTCAAAGGCGTCGGTCACCTTCGCCCTGACCGTCTCCTCCTCCAATGGCATATTCATATGCGCATGCTTCAACCCCATTGCAGTTGTCACCAATCCAAACCGCTGAAAAGATCTCCCCAGCCTGATCCAGTGATCAGTATCGTGCTTTTCCACCATGAAAAGTACGAATCCTGCAGACTTACGGAACAATTTTTTCCATCTTTTTGCTTCTGAACGTGGCGTTACAAGTCTTTTCATGATAAAACTGCCAATCGCCCTCCCGGTTGCCGGTAACCCCATGGTCGCATTCCAGATTCCGTCTCCTTTTTTCATCGCCTCCTTTTCGGTGAACCTGAGCCAATCCACCAGTTCATGCACAAAGGCCTTGTTTCCAAACTGCCTGTCGCTGCCCTCAATCACCAGGGGCAGCAGCTTTTCACTTTCCTTGCCTGGCAGGATCACTTGCAAATGGGTTCCCGCATCAACGGGTAATTCTTTTATCTTTTGCACAGTTTCCCAAGCCAGTGTAACCGCTTCATAGGGACCTTTGGTCACTTGCCTTGGTTTGATCTGTGCCAGCAAATCAGAAGCTTGCCTGCTGGTATTCTCAGATTGTGACGTTAGCTTTACACGCACGGGATCTTCAAGGTGCTCACGTTGGTACTTCACTGAGGCATCGAATCCATAATTTCCCGCTGCAATGACCAGGTTTTCTAAAGCACAGCCCAGGCTAATGAATAGCGCATGATTGTCGGGATCAACGACTGAAAGGGACCTGGAAAGATCGGGATAAACCAGGATTGCATCCTCTTCCCTCTTAAATTTCCAGGGTTGGGTATTATGCGATGATGGTGCTTTTGAAGCGTAATTGATCAATCGTAAATAGGTTTCTTCTGTAAGCATGATTATTTGAATTTTAAAGTAATTCCCATTTTGACAAAACTTGATCCGGGCATTTCAAACTCTGCCTGGTTATAGTAATCCTCATAGATCTGTGAACCGCGATAGACATCCATATATAATCCCAGGTTGCTGCCATTCCCGAAATGGACCGGGTACGCGCTGAACCCTGCGGTCAGCCCGTTGGACCAGCCATGTATTGAATATTCCGGCAGGACCCCAAAATCTGCAACCTTTACCATGTTCACCTGTCCAAGATACCCGATCTTGAAGCGCAGATCCGATGTGGGAAGCAGGGAATTGAACAATTGAAGATTCAATGTGGCAGGGATCATCACCTGGGAAACATCCAGGGTACGCTGACCGATGTAAAAATTGCCGGCATCTATATAATTAAGTGACTGGTAATTGTACATAAAATCAAGCCCGGTTTCAAGTTCCAGGCGGCCAAACCTCCTGGCGACATGCACGCCTGCATGAGCTCCTGTTCGTGTAGCCCCTGTAAAAACATCAACGATGGCTTCCGGGGGAGCGACTGCATCAGGCACCAAGGACATATCGGTATTTTCAGTAATCCCGCCCACATTGGCACCGGCATAGATGGAGACAGTTGTTTTTCGCCGGCTTTCAAATTCACTAAGTGGGGCACATGCACCTGCAAAGAGGGTAATCAAGATGAGTAAGTTTATTCGTATTTTGGTATCCATTGTTGTGATTGTTTGGTTTTATTTGCAAACATATCACTGAAATGAAAATGGATGGTCTCACTTTAATTTTCCGGGGTCTCATTTTACATCTGAAGAGGTCTCACTTTTTTCTGAGACGCTGCATGTATTCGGTGGGTGAGATCATTTCGTATTTTCTGAAAGCCCTGTAAAACGCTGCTTTTGAATTGAATCCACAATTATATGCTATTCCCATAATCGAAAGATGGGCATTCTCACTGGAGAGACATTCAATTTTGAATTCTTCGATACGGTATTGGTTGATATAATCAAAAAAAGAATGCTGCAATTGCTTATTCAGTATTTGAGATAGGTATTCCGGGGAAACATGCATCATTCCGGCCAGTTTTGACAATGTTATCTCCGGATCCATGAAAGGTTTTTGCTCCTCCATGAGTTTTGTAAGTTGAATGATAAAGGATTGTTTCTCATGATCCGTTCCATCAACCTTTCCCAGTTCCAATTTTGATAACTTACCCAGCCCCACTTCCAGGTGATTCCCTTTTTCTGTCGAATCTTCACTGTTCCGTACAATGCGTCCGCTTGACGTACCAGCACCGTTGCTGTTATTGATAAATATATCTCCCTGTCGCAATCCAAAGTAACCCAGCACCAGGATATATATGGAAGCAAAACTATAGGTCACCAGCATCAATACATGGTATGGAGCAATATCGAAAAAAAGGTCAAGAATAAACACCCCGACGTTCCCTGCATACACAACCAGGGAGACAATGATCAGGATCCTCAGCCATTCCAGATCCTTATTATCGATCCTTGAAAAATGATGTTCCAGGTCCTTCCTGTAGTCACGGATCTGCCGCATTCCCCAAAGAAAGTAGCTAAATGTGCTGACACCTATTCCGATCACGGAAATTTTGTAGAACGTCCATTCCTGGAACGTATTGTTAATGACCAACTGGATTCGGTGTGAGGGTTCCTGGGAAAAGAACATGATATACTGTACCACGAAAAACGTGGCAAAAGGAACAAGATGCAACAGGTAGACAAGTCTGAACCTGAATCCTTTTATTGACAGGGATTTGATATAGAACCATAACGCAGGACCATGCAGGAATATAAATATCCAGCTGATGTTCAGCGCCCATGGAAATGGATATCCTGCTTCGGCATTGAACAGCTCCAGCCAGGTGAATCCGATACTCAAGGCCAAACTGAGGAATATCAAGCCGAGGAAATAATCTGAAACCCTGCGCTCGCGCTTACTGATGATCAGTAAGATCAGGAATAGGGCTTCGAACGTACCGATAATCAACAGGGTTCTCATTTATCCAATATTGCCCGCAATGAGGAAGGTGTTCCATGCATTCCATCGACATTCTCTCGTTGCAGGGTTTATATACCTGCCAAAGAAACTAAATATCACTGAATATTTTCAATGAAGAACTGAACGATCTCATCCTTAATACTGTCAGGGTGTGCATGTCCGACTCCCGGAATGGTCCTGATCACAGCATTCACCCCCTCTTCCCTGTAGATCTCAGCACAGCGGTCCCACCTGTCGGGTTGCATCTTCTTTCCCAGCAGCGTATAGATCTTATCCCTTTCAGGCGCATCATAGCCATCTGCATAGGGGATGGCATCATTGGTGTCCTCTGCACCCATGAACAGGTATTGGGGTGTCTGCCTGAAATCATGCGGATTAAAAGGTTTCCCAATAAGTTCTTCGAAATCATAGGTTCCAATCGGATATTCCAGGGGCACACCGTCAAGTACCTCAAGCGGAAGCGCCAGCAACCCGTTCAGTCCCCCTGCAGCAGCAGCCGCGACACGTTCGGGATGCAACAGGGTAAACCTGTTCACGAAAGTCCCGGAGGCAGAAAAACCTGTCATAAACAACCGGTCCCGTAAATCGATCTCCTTACCGGCAAGATAATCCCCGGCTTTTTCAACCATCGCAAGCAGCTGCAGGTCGATCCGTTCAAGGGGTGTATCCTTTTGCATCATCACATCCCTGTCCAGTGAGTGAGTGTACATCAGCCGCTGGGATTCCAGGCGGGGAAACACAGGTACCAACAACGGAGCATTCAATTTTACAGCTACATAATTCCCGATATAATAATCCAGCGCGGCCGTTCTGCGCGCTTTTTTCCGATGGTCACGTAACCTGTCGCTTACAAACCCTGTATTATTTGGCTCAACAACCAACCAGCTTGAATCACCACGGGGCAAATCGTCAGGAACGAACAGGTAAAACGGATATGCATATCCCTGGACAGGATCAGCCTTAAAATACTTCAGCTTACCATGATCTTTCGAACTTCCGGAAAAGAGTAATATGACAACAAAGAGCAATATAAAGTGTTTCATACGGGGTGTATTCTTATTTGACTTTCAATTGATTCGGCACATTTAATGCAATAGTTTTTATTCCCGGGTTCCATCATTCCCCGAACAGAAAGATCTCCCGCGGATGTAAAACTATAAAATATTTGAGATCCGGGGTGGTGGTTCATCTACTTTAATGATTGGATCGAAAACAGTAAAGTATGACAGAACAATAACAGACTGCTGAAAATTCGATTGCGATTCCTTATCTTTGGTAGAAACATAAAATGTTGCCGCCATGAAAAAGATCATTCGCATCATCCTCATCACCCTGGTTGTGATCCTCCTGCTGCTGATCCTCCTTCCCATTTTGTTTAAGTCGAAGATCGAAGCCATTGTGAAACAGGAGATCAATCAACAGGTGGAGGCCACGGTGGACTGGGACAAGTTCAGCCTTACCTTCTTCCGCGGATTCCCCGATCTCAGTGTCAATCTTCACGGGCTGTCTGTGACCGGTAAGGATGTTTTTGCAGGCGATACTCTCGTGCAGCTGGACCGTTTTGAATTCAGGGTGAGTCCATTTTCGGCACTGAGAAAAGACATTGTGGTAAAATCCATCCTCCTGGACCGTCCCATGATCAACGGGATCGTGTTGGAAGACGGTACCGCCAACTGGGACATTGCACCAGCTCCCGTTGCAAGCACGTCAGCCGCGAACCAATCCCCAGCCGGGAAAACCACGGAGGCACCGGACCAGGATGCCGGACAGGCGGACAAGGCCGGTGAAGTATCTGAAACAGCTGATGCAGGCGATGGTGCCGGTGGTGCCGCGATGAACATCTCCCTGGAGCGTTTTGCGATCATGAACGGCCGGGTGAACTATGCAGATGCTGCTTCAGACATGGTGGCTGCTGTTGGCGACCTCAACCTGGAGATCAGGGGCGATTTTGGAACAGAGCAGACCGAAATGGAAATGGTCATGTCCATTAATGGCATACAGGCCAGTTCAGGAGGCATCGGGTACATGCGGGACGGCACCATTGAAATGGATGTCACTGCCGCGGCAGACCTTGCAAACAATCTGTATACCCTGAAAAACAACGAGATCAGGATCAACGGCCTGGTGCTGGGTGCAGAAGGAACTGTGAAAATGCCGGAGGATGGCTCGATCCTGCCTGACATCAGGTACTATACAAAAGAAACCTCCTTCAAAACACTCATTTCCATGGTCCCGGCCATCTACCTGCAGGATTTTGAGGACCTGGAGACCAGCGGTACGTTATCCCTCGAAGGGACCATCAAGGGTGTCATGAAAGACTCCATCCTGCCGGATGTGACCCTCGCCCTGCAGGTCAGGGACGGATTCTTCTCCTACCCGGACCTCCCGAAGGATGTATCCGGGGTGCAAGTCGACCTCGCCCTGGATTACGTGGGCTCAGACATGGATGCCACTACGGTCGACCTGGAAAAATTTTACCTGCTGCTGGGTGGCAACCCTTTCGAGATGCAATTACAGATCGCAACACCTTTCAGCGATATGCAGGTGGCAGGGATGGTAAAGGGATTAATCGATTTTGCAACACTGCAGGATATTGTCCCGATGGAGGATGCGAACCTTTCAGGCAGGCTGGATACCGATATGCAATGGGATACCAGGATGTCGTATATTGAAAATGAACAGTATGAACAGGTGCGCCTGGACGGACAACTGATCATTGAAGACATGCTGGTCGAAGCTCCCGACATCCCCGTACCTGTGCAACTGCAAAAAATGGCCATGTATTTCAATCCACGGTTTGTGAACCTGGAAACACTCGACTTGTTGATGGGTGCTTCAGACCTCCACCTGGATGGCCGCCTGACCAATTTCATTCCCTATATATTCGATGAACAGACGGTAGGTGGAACACTGAATGTAACCTCTTCAATACTGGATATCAATACACTGATGCCAGTGGCTGAGGCAACTGGTGAGACCGGCGAAGGTGAAGATCAAAGCGGAGCACCCGGCGGGGTGACAGAACAGGAAAAGACAGGCCAGGAGGAGACGGGCCAGGAGGAGACGGGCCAGGAGGAGACAGACCAGGAGGAGACAGGCCAGAAGACTGAAACGGTGGCTGACACCCTTTCGCAACCGGGCGGGATGAAGATACCGGAAAACATCGATTTCCAGCTCTCCCTCGCACTGCAAAAGGTGATCTATGACAATATCATCATTACGCAGCTTTCGGGAAATGCAAAAGTACAGGAAGGAGTGGCATACCTCGAGGCTCTCTCCATGGGGCTCCTTGAAGGTGATGTGTCCATTGAAGGCGTGGTGGATACGCGGGGTGAATTCACATCAGCAGATGTGCAACTTGACCTGTCAGGCATTGACATCCCCACCTCCTATGAAACTTTCGTGGCAATCGAACGGCTGGCCCCAATCGCACAATATTGCGAGGGCTCCGCAAACGTGGAGATGGAGCTGACCACCCTGCTCGATGCAGATCTCAATCCCCTCTATAACTCCATTGATGCCGATGGTC
>CAZOXI010000108.1:0-8415 GCA_964583445.1 uncultured Bacteroidaceae bacterium
GAGATCCTCTTATTAAGGTAAATACAGGCGACACTCCCGGCTATTCAATAATAGGATCAACGAAAAAGAGAATAACCGATGATTATGTTCCTTTTGGTGCCAGGACATTTACCATAGAATCGGGTCATTCTTTTCAGGCAGGTGACCGGGTTGTATTGCAAAGACAACCTACACAGGCATGGATCGATGAGCTGGATGTTGCTCAGTATGGATGGACAACAGGCGGATACACCATTGACTTTTTCCGTGTTATCGAAGCCGTTGATGGAAATTCGATTACCATTGACGCACCGGTTGTGGATCATATCTATACCGGAATAGCCAATGGATACCTGTATAAATATGAGAATTCGTTAACGTACATGAATGAAATAGGAATCGAGTATTTGCGCCTCGAATCATCCTATGCCAACGAATCCGACCGTGATCATTCGCATGCAGGTATACAAGTGAATGCTGCGGAAAACGGGTGGGTAAGAAATGTGGATGCCTATCACTTTACAGGTAACGCCGTATCAGTTAATAGTGGTGCATACAAATGGACCGTCGATAACTGTCGCTATTTCCGTCCTGTTGGCACCTTAAACTCTGGTACACGATACTCATTTAGCATTAATACAAACGCGCACCAGATTTTAATTCAAAACTGTTTTTCAGATTTTGGAAGACACGACTTTGCCACTGGTTCAAGGGTTCCGGGACCAAGTGTTTTTTCGAATTGTAAAGCGATGAATTGCTGGAATGTCTCCGGTCCGCACCACCGGTGGGCTACGGGAATACTGTATGACAGGGTATCAACCGATCTTGACCTGAATGTGGAAAACCGTACTGATTCTGGCAGCGGTCACGGTTGGGCAGGGGCGAATCATGTCATGTGGAACTGCAGCACGTACAGCCGTATGACGATACACGAGATTCCAACAGACGCCAGTAACTGGGCCATTGGTTGCATTGCCGGCGAAGGGGTTACCGGTGTCGGAAGAAGGGCAACCGAACCCGTGGGATTGGTGGAGTCTGAAGGGACATTCATTGAAGATATTCCAATATTATACAGGGCCCAGTTGAATGATCGGCTGGGGGCAGGTACAGCATCAACCGACAATCCATTCCAGGGCTTTACAGGTGATCAAAAAGTTGATCCTGATGAGTTAACAATTACCTCAGCAGTTGCTGGCAACCACGCCGAACATCATGGTATCACCCGCATTCCTGAGGATTCCTATGACAAGGATGTGCAGACACGCTGGGCTTCCGAAACAAACGTATCAGAGGCCTGGATAGAGTACACCCTGGACGGGACATACGAAATTTACCAGGTAAAACTGCAACTCTTCAATAGCTGGATCAGAACGTATCCGGTGAGAATCCAAGTGGACGGCACAACTGTATATAACGGGACCTCCCAACTAACAGAAGAAATGGGATGGAATCATTTTTCGTTTTCCCCGGTTTCTGGAAATAAGGTAAAAATCTCATTGACTGCGAACAACAGTTTTAATAATGCAGATCTTGCGATACATGAAACGAAGATCTATGGATCCAGTGAAAGTCTCCCCACCTATAATTTAACCGTTCATTCAGGAAGTGGTGCAGGCAATTATGTGGATGGTTCAAATGTTGCAATTACTGCAAGCGATGCACCAGGCGGTAAGGTATTCGATCAGTGGACCGGTGATACAGCAGCAGTTGCTGATATTTTCTCAGCATCTACAACAGTGACCATGCCTGATTCGGCTATTGAGGTTACCGCTATTTATCATGGGTTTTATAATGTAACCGTCAATTCGGGAGATGGTGACGGTATGTATGTGCCAAGAACAATTGTGGTGATCAACGCTGATAAAGGCCCGGACGGACAAATATTTGACCAGTGGACAGGGAATATTGAAACAATTGCGGATAGGTATTCACCATTTACAACACTGTACATGCCTGGTTCAGATATCCAGGTTACAGCTGTCTATAAAGATCCCATGTCTTTTGATGCTTCGGCCGATGCCTATGTGCGCGGAGGAGATTATGCAGATATTAATTATGGATCAGAGCCGACCATTGAAATTAAAAAGAGGTCAGAAAATTTATCGGACAACCATGAAGGATACATCAAATTTGATTTGTCATCCATACCGGAAACGTTAAGCAGCGCTACACTAAAATTATATGTGAATACAAATCGTGGTGGAACGATTCATAACTGTTTTTTTGTGGAGGATGATTCCTGGACGGAAGCCGGAATTACATCTAATAATCAACCTGGTGCCGGAACAAAACTTGCTTCCGAAGGAGTTCCAAACGCTGGTGACTGGATCGAATTTGATGTTACCAACCAGGTAAATACTGAAAAAAAGAGTGACGGCATCATTTCTTTTTATATTTCTGACGAAAATGAATATACGCATATTACTTATGACTCAAAAGAAGGTGCAAATGCGCCTGTCATTAGCTATGGGTCACCCGGAGGTTCAGCCAATTATACGATAACTACCAATGCCGGGGCAAACGGATCGATCAGTCCGGGTGGAAATTATATTGTAACTGAAGGTGCGGATCTAACGTTCGATATTGCTCCTGATACATATCATGAGATTGAAGATGTGTTGGTGGATGGCGTCTCTGTTGGCGCAGTAAGCAGCTATACTTTTAGCAATGTAACAGGAGACCATACCATCTCGGCCAGTTTTAAAGAAATTATTACCTATACGATCACGGCAAGCGCGGAATCCGACGGATCAATTACTCCGGAGGGTATTGTCACAGTAATCGAAGGATCGGATCAGACATTTACTATTGCTGCAGATGAAGAGTATATAATTGAAGATGTATTGGTGGATGGCGTCTCGGTAGGTGCAGTAAACAGCTACACCTTTACCAATGTAACAGCAGATCATACCATCACTGCCAGTTTTGTGGAAGTGACGTATACAATCACAGCAAGTGCGGGCACCAACGGATCGATCACTCCGGAGGGAAGTGTTACAGTTGTTGAAGGATTTAATCAGACGTTCTTTATTGATGCTGATCCGGGCTACGAGATTGAGGATGTACTGGTGGATGGTGCCTCTGCAGGAGCAGTAAGCAGATACACTTTTAGTAATGTAACAGCCGATCATACCATCTCTGCCAGTTTTACCCAGGTTATGCACAGCATAACAGCCACTGCCGGACCCAATGGGACGATCACGCCTGATGGCATTGTAACATTGGCCGAGGGATCGGATCAAACCTTCTTTATTGATGCGGATACGGGCTATGTAATAGAAGATGTGCTGGTAGATGGAGGCTCCATAGGAGCAGTAAGCAGGTATACCTTTAGCAGTGTGAAATCAGATCATGTTATCTCAGCCAGTTTTGTTCCCGATTCAACAGATGTGTCAGCTCCTTCTATCGAAAATGGGTTCCAGGCGTCAACGATTAAGATCTTCCCTAACCCGACCAGTGGATACATCAATATTCATGGAATTGAGGGAATGGCCCATGTACAAGTCTATGATTTGTTGGGTAAAAAGCTGATAAATATTCAGGTAAACAGTAACAAGCCCCTGGATATATCACAGTTAGATGCAGGTATGTATCTGATTGAAGTGCATGGGAATAACAAATATTTTATAGATCAATTGATAAAAGAATGATCAGAATAACCTATTGATATTTTGTTCGGAAGCGTTGCTGCCTTCGGGGTAATTCATTACAACGTATTAATCAAACACCGGATAAAGCAGGTCAATAAATTCAGTATTGTAGGGAATGTCCTCATATTTTTCGATGAACAGGGTAATTTCGGGATCATCCCAGCCGTGAATATTCATTCTTAACAATTCTTTGAACCGGGGGATCTGGCTCTCAAGCCCTCCCAGTTGCTGGTATGGAAATTCCTGTTCGCCGGAGAGAAATGGGACCAGGTATTTTATGGCTTTGGTAATACTCCCGCCTTTCGCATTTTCATAACGCCAGAGATCCATTCCATATTGCTCAGCGATGATGGCCAGTCGTACATGATGAACCAGGTTATATATGGAGTATCCCATTCCTTTTGTGCGCTCCAGTTCAAATGGTTGGGACCCGTCAGCTTCAAAATGGTTTTCGATCCGCTTGATCTTAACCGAGTCAAGGATCATTGAAACAACCGGGTCATTATCAGTAAAAATGGCAAAAGCTGCGACCTGGGCATCATAGGAGGTGCCATGATTGTTGTGCCACATTCGCTCATCCCACCCTTTTTGACTGCTTAGCAGCCAATGATTATAGGATCGGTACCATTCTTTCAGCTCAGACTTTTCTTTACAGGTCAGCACACCTGCATGTTCAAGCATTACAATGGCCTCCGCAACATCAATGAACGCATCTGTTTCAATGATGCCAATCCCACGTCCCTCGGTGATACCCGGGATCGCTTGTCCGTATTCAAGGTGGGGATTCATTCTTGTTTCAGGGTCGAGAAACCAGGTTCTGATCCATTCCCCTGCTTGCTCAGCGTACATTTCATCACCGGTATAGATCCATGCAAGTGCAAGGTTGAACACCCCTTCCCCGAAGGAGTTAAGTGCAGGTTTATCATATTTGTTTCGTTCCGGATTCCGAATACCATCACGTCGTATATAAGGAAGCCCGTCTTCTGTATCAGGATTGGGCCACCAGTACGGGCCCAGGGTGTAATAATCGTGTTTGTTACCGCTTGGAGGTATCATTTCCTTATCCATTACGGAAACAGGCCTCATGGATAGGAATTGATCTGCCCGCTTGCTGAGCGTCTTCACTTCTGATGCAAAAGGTTCCGTTCCCTGATGAGCCAGGTCTTTTGCAATCATCATCCTGTTCAGATCATACAGAACCAGGTTGTCGATGTATCCCAATGATTCTAAGAATTCGGCTGCGCTAAGGATGGTTTTCCTGTAATTCTCCGGCTGGCTGTAATTAAAAAAACCATGCTTCTGCCCCTCGTATAAATACAGGTCGCAACGGTTATCAGCGGCCTCCATTTTTCTTTTGAATTTCTCCGCCGTCGATACAGGGATCAGCCGGTCGTTCGTCCCCAGGAAAACGATCGTCGGTGGGGCTCCTTCTGAGATATTGTGGAGAGGAGAAATCTCTGGATACCGGTCACCGATCCTGTCATAACCATATCCATCCGGGCCATTATCGAACACGGGATTAAAGAGCACAAGGGCATTGGGTTTTGAACTCACCCGGAGATTTTCATCTGCTTCTTCCAGGCCCTGAACCATCCCCGTTGCAGCAGCCAGGTGTCCCCCTGCTGATCCCCCGGATGCCACGATCCTGTCCGGGTCGATCTGCAGCTCGTTTGCGTGTTCCCGTAAAAACCGGATGGCAGATTTGGCATCTTTCACCGCATCAAACGGAGTGGTTCCCTGCCTTTTCCGCACCCTGTAATCTGCAACGATACCGATCATGCCGCGCTCGGCAAAAAATGCTGCATGAGGTTTGAACTGGTCAACGGACCCACCATTCCATCCTCCGCCGAAGAAAAATATAATGGCCGGGTATTCCTTGCCCTCACTCATGTGTGCCGGGTAACTGAACTCCATAACCAGCTTTGTGCTGTCAATCACCTTATAAACCAAACGATCCGGATGCGCTGTTTCGTTTGCAGGACATCGTTGAATGTCCGCAGCTGTTCCAAACTGGAAATTCATTGCACTTATGAGGATGAATAGTGCGATGAAGGCGTTTCTTTTATTCTGAGTAGTTGTCATCATGCGTTTTTAGCCCGGGAGATTTGATATTTTTACTATATAAATGTATAAATTTACACTTGTAAAGCAACATAATGGAACATATCCAAAACATCCTGGGATAACAACAAAACAAGCAATACCGAAAATACTATATTTTTGACCTCTATGAAGAAAAAAACATTTTTAGTTCAGACATTTGTTGCGGGTATATTGATGGTGAGTATTTCATGTTCCACCAGTCCGAAACAAGCAAACGAAAACCAATCCACGGAGCTGCCGAATTTCGTCCTCTTCATGGGAGATGATCACGGATGGGATGAGGTGGGATACAATGGCCATCCGTTTGTAAAAACACCTGTGTTGGATGAAATGGCTGCAAGTGGAATGCGTTTCGATCGCTTTTATTCAGGGCACCCCACTTGTTCTCCTACCCGAGGAAGCTTCCTTACCGGTCGACATCCCAACCGCTATGGCACATTTTCACCTAACTGGTCCCTGCGGCCGGAGGAAATAAGCATTGCAGACGTGCTTCAAAAAGCCGGGTACACATCGGCACATTTTGGTAAATGGCATGTCGGACCCGTTAAGAAATCATCCCCGACCAGCCCGGGCGCCATGGGATTCGATGAATGGCTGTCGCACGATAACTTTTTTGAACTCGATCCTGTCTTGTCGAGAAATGGCGAGGAACCTCAAAAAATAGAGGGTGAGAGTTCAAAAATACTTGTTGACGAAGCAATCCGGTTTATTGAGCAGGCAAAAGCAAAAAAGCAACCGTTCATGGCTGTCGTGTGGTTTGGCTCACCGCATGAACCCTATAGCGGATTGCCCGGGGACCTGGCGCTTTACGATGATTTGCCTGATACATTGAATAATTATTCGGTAAGATTGACATCCAATGAAACCGGGCAACGCACAGAGCGGCCCCTCGGGGATGTCCTGCAGGAACGGTACGCTGAAATCACTGCCATGGACCGGGCCATTGGAGAAATGAGGGCGTATTTAAAGGACAGTGATTTGCGTGAACAAACCATGGTGCTCTATTGTGGTGATAATGGCACCCCGGGAAGTGCAAGAAGAACAGGTATGACCATACGCAACGATAAAGGATCTTTGTATGAAGGGGGAATTCTTGTTCCAGGTGTCATGGAATGGCCAGCAGTGATCAACGATCCGGCAGTCAATAAGAACATTGCGGTCACGAGCGATATTCTGCCTACCCTTGCTGAAATAACCGACCAGGAACTCCCGGATCGGCCTGTCGATGGCATTAGCCTGTTGCCCTTTATAAAAAACCCCGGAATCGAGCGGACAGCACCTATATGTTTCTGGCAATTCAATTCCGGCCAGGCATTCGGTGATTCCCCGGAAAATTACATTGACCCCCAATTGCAGGAGGGGACCACACCGCTTGCCAAAATGATGAATGGGAAGTACACGCGTACATTCCGTAATTATGTCTATCCTGAGGTTTCAGAAGATGATTTCGGAGGAGAAAGGGCCATTATGACAAATAAATTCAAACTGGTACTGGACGGCAACACACCGAATGAAGAGGGATATGAGTTGTATGACCTGGAAAATGACCGCGCTGAAACAGTGAATATGGCAAGTGAATATCCTGAAGTTGTGGAGGAATTACAAAACAAGATGCGGGCATGGCAGGAATCGGTGCTGAATAGCCTGACAGGAGCTGATTACGGAGATTAGGGAATGTACATTTCAGATATCGGATGTCCAATGTTGAATATGGGATGAAGAATGGTGAGTGATGGAAAAAGAATTAAACAAACCGTTATGGATCGATTAAAACTTTTTGCAGTTGTATTGCTGATTCCGGTACTCTTCGGATCATGTGCCCAGGAAAGAGAGGCACCCAATATCCTCTTTATTGCAGTGGATGACCTGCGGACAGAATTGGGATGCTATGGCCAGACAGAGATCAGGAGTCCGAACATTGACCGCCTGGCTGCAGAGGGATTGACCTTCAACCGTGCCTATTGTCAGCAACCCATTTGCATGGCCTCGCGAGCTAGTTTGATGTCAGGATTGAGACCGGATACATTGGATATTTATAACTGCGCGCCACTGGAAGAAGATGCCCCCGGAATCCTCTCCCTCGACCAGCATTTTGAGAACAATGGATACCAAATATGGGCCGCGGGAAAAATTTATCATCATCAAGTTGATCACGATGTGCAATTTGGAAGTGACTATCAGACTGTGGCAACCAATGCGATTGGCAGAGGGTATCTTTCAGATGAATCTGTGAAGATAGTAGCGCAGTATGACGAGTGGTACCGGGAACACAGGGGCCAGGAGGGCGGTGGACGCGGACCAGCTTTTGAGTGGCCCGAGGTGCCTGACAATGCTTATCACGATGGTATGATAACAGATATGGCCATTGAACAGCTCTCCGGGTTTAAAGATTCCGATCGTCCATTCTTCATGGCAGTCGGGTATAAAAAGCCCCATTTACCCTTCAATGCGCCGAAGAAATACTGGGACATGTACGGCGAAGATAATATCAAACCCGCTCCCAATCCCTTTCACCCGGAAAATGTGAGCAAGTATTTTGATTACAATTTTGGAGAATTAAGGAACTATTACGGGATCCCCAAAGGCAGGGAAGCTTTTAGTGATTCCCTGAAGAGGATATTGAAACATGGTTATTATGCATGCGTTTCATACATCGATGCACAGATCGGGCGACTGCTTGATG
>CAZOXI010000109.1:0-8407 GCA_964583445.1 uncultured Bacteroidaceae bacterium
TTACATGGTTTTTTGGAATGTCAAAGGTAGGAAAGATGGCCAGTCCTGAAAACTCAAATCCTTTGTACTTGTAAACAGAACAGGAAGATAATCAGTTGATAAAATGTTGATAGAATTTACCGGATCACAAACCAATGATGTACCCTGCTGACTTGTGATCGTCGCTGTTCAAAACAGAGCGTTCTCATCATGTCTTGAAAACTTTCATTAAACCCGTGTTCATTCATCTGAAGCGGAAATCTGACCGGAAATGTCAACCTGTTGGATAATAAATGTGCGACTGATACGTGCAGGTATACCAACAAAAAAACAGGTACATTACAATGAAAACCACCCCCGAATATGTATTTTTGCTCCGTAAAGCTAACTAAATCCTTGACCAAAGTGATCTATTTTTCGCCTGCAAAGATTAACGTGGGATTACAGATTCTGAGAAAACGCGATGATGGATTTCATGAACTGTCCACACTCATGTACCCACTGCCTTTTCGGGATATTATTGAGATCAACCTGAATACTGATTCTGAAACAGCTTTTACCATGACTGAATCCGGGATCCCTGTCCCGGGCAGCAGGGATGAACATCTCTGTTATAAGGCCTGGAAGCTTTTCTGCGAGGCACAGGGAAATACCCCCGTCAGGATTCACCTGCATAAACGAATCCCATTGGGGGCCGGTCTTGGCGGAGGATCCTCCAATGCTGCAACGGTACTGAAAGGACTCAACACGATAAAAGGTGCGCCTTATAGTGACCATGAACTGGAAGAGTTGGCAGCACACCTGGGGAGTGATTGCAGTTTATTCATCAAGAATAAACCTGTACTCGCTGAAGGGCGTGGAGAGATCCTGAAGGAAACACCCGTGCAGCTGTCGGGTTTTTATCTTGTGCTGTTGTATCCCGGAATACATATCAATTCTGCTGCAGCCTACCGGGAAATCACACCCAATGAAAAACGCCTCCCATTGCCAGCGCTCCTGGAATTTCCTGTTGAATCATGGAAGGAACAGGTAACCAATGACTTTGAACAAACGGTATTTAAAAAATTTCCTGAGATAGGTGAATTAAAATCCGAACTTTACACCGCAGGAGCAGTCTATGCCTCAATGTCGGGTAGCGGTTCAGCTGTGTATGGCTTATTCCGCAGCAAACCGGGCCCCGGCAGTATCCCCTTTAAATTCATTACATGGGAAGGAACCATTTAATCTCCGGTTGATACTGTTGAACTATGGTTATCCTGGGACATTAATCGAGCACAAACTCGAATATTACTTTAGCCTTGGGAACCTTTTCTCCTTCCGTGGCATTGATCTTCAATACCTTGCCAGATCGCTCGGCAAAAACGGTATTTTTCATCTTCATCGCCTCCAAGATCATCAGCGGCGCTCCTTCATCCACATGTTCACCCTCCTGTACATAGATTTTTGAAATGGTACCGGGAATGAAGGAGCGCACCTTGCTCTCGTCCTTCGGCTCCCATGGTTTTCTTTCCAGGAATTTCTGACTGAGTTCCGTGGTATATTTTCTGAATTCCACCACGAACGTGTCTGTCACCTGCCTCTTGGCTGCTGCCGAAACAGCATCTTTCCCTGTATTTTGTTTTGTCATGACCTGTCGATTTAAAATGGTGGTATTCCGTGCTTTTTCTTCGGCATTCCGATCTCCTTGTTACCACTCACCTCCAATGCATGCATCAGCACATTGCGGGTCTCCTTCGGCTCAATCACCGAATCGATAAATCCTTTGGCAGCAGCAACATAAGGGTTGGCAAATTTCTCAATATATTCCGCCACCTTTTCCTTTCTTACTTTATCTGGATCTTCGGCAGATGCAATCTCCTTCCTGAATATGATATTCGCTGCACCTTCAGGTCCCATAACGGCTACTTCAGCATCGGGCCATGCAAAAACAAAATCGGCACGCAGGTGACGTGAATTCATGGCAATGTACCCACCACCGTATGCTTTCCTGAGGATCACGGTGATCTTGGGAACCGTGGCCTCACTGTATGCATACAATACTTTTGCACCGTGGCGGATCACGCCGGCATGCTCCTGGTCCACACCGGGAAGGTATCCCGGAAGATCCACCAGTGTAACTATAGGAATATTGAAGGCATCACAGTACCGGATGAAACGGGCGGATTTATCAGAAGAGTCCACATCCAGCACCCCTGCAAGTACTTTGGGCTGGTTGGCTACGAAACCGACAGTCCTGCCACCGATCCTTCCAAACCCAATGACAATGTTCGCTGCCCATGCCTCCTGCACTTCAAGAAAATGTGAATCATCGCTCACAGCCCGGATCACATCCCTAACATCGTATGGAAGTGACTTATCTGCCGGCACAATCCGGTTTATATTAAATTCCTTCCTGGGCTCTATAACCTCTTTGATCGTGGGTACCGCGCTGTTGGACCACGGAATATAACTCAGCAACATCTTGATTTGCTCGAAACATTCTATTTCAGATTCAGCAAAGAAATGCGCATTCCCTGTCATCTCACTGTGCACCCTGGCTCCGCCCAGCTCTTCCATGCTGATATCCTCCCCCAGCACAGTCTTAATCACCTCAGGTCCGGTGATAAACATTTTGGAGATATTATCAACAACAAAGACAAAATCGGTCAGGGCCGGGGAATACACCGCGCCACCTGCGCAGGGGCCAAGAATCACGGATATCTGTGGAATAACACCACTTGCCAGCGTATTCCTGAAAAAGATTTCCCCATATCCTGCAAGGGAATTTACGCCCTCCTGGATCCTGGCACCACCAGAATCGTTGATACCGATCAGCGGCATCCGCATTTTCAGGGAATGGTCCATGATCTTGGTAATCTTGCGTGCATGCATGGACCCGAGGGAGCCACCTGCAACGGTGAAATCCTGGGCAAATATGCAGACAGGCTTACCACCGATGGTCCCAGTACCGGTCACCACGCCATCACCGTGCAATTTTTTCTGCTCCATCCCGAAATCGCGGGCATCATGCTCAACGAACAAATCATATTCGTTAAAGGTTCCCTGGTCCAGGATCTGGATAATACGTTCACGGGCAGTCATCTTGCCCATTGCCACCTGCTTCTGGATTGCTTTCTCCCCACCACCCAGCTGAATCTGTTCGCGAAGCTTCTGCAGCTCTTTCACTTTTTTACTAGAGGCCATAACTGTTGATTTGGTTACTAAATATTTATGCTAATTCTTTCACGGCTTTCCCTTAAAAAAAGAATTACAAGAATACTAAATCTTTGCATGTCATGGAAAGATAAAATTCAACAAGCATGGATCATTTATACTAATGCTTTGATATTCTGAACCATAAGGGAAAACATATTTCAGGACATACCGTTATTTTGGTGCCATTCTAAATAGAAATAATGCAACAAAAATGAAAAGGATATTGGGCAACCACACTGCCAGCTGCACCGGGAGCAACCCCCCGATAGCGAATTGGGAAGAGAATTGGAGAAACAGGATGTACGTAAAACTGATGATCACCCCTATTGCGATCTGCAATCCGATACCGCCCCGCACTTTTCGTGACGATACTGCCACCCCTATAAAAGTCAGGATAAAGGTGGAAATGGGAAATGAGATTCGTTTGTGACGCTCGATCTGAAAAGCCTTTACATTGGTCTCGCCCTGCATCTTCTGCTGATCGATAAAATTGTCCAGTTCTTTGAGGTTCATCGTTTCGACAACAGTAATTCTCCGGTTAAAATCCTCCGGCCTGATGTTGATGGTCGTGTCTTTTTTCTGGCCGGAGGTGATCGTCTCCTCAAGTCCATTTATATCCCGTTGATAATATCTTCGCAGTGACCATTTATCGATGGCAGTATCCCAGCGAATCTGATCTGCGATGAGTTTCGAGACAAGCTTGCTGCCTTCAAATTTCTCCAGGGCAAAGTTATAGCCCACTTTCGAGATGTTGCTGTAGTTTTCAAGGTAAACGTAAATACCCGGCTCGATCTGCCGGTGAAAATTTTTGGTTTTGAACTGCACAGGTCGCTGATGTACATATTCTTCCTCGAAGGCCAGTTTCACCTTATTGGCCTTCGGGATCACCTGGTCATTCAGAAAAAACGAAATGGCTGCGATCAAAACCGCAGAGATCAGGTAAGGCCGCATCAGGCGCCTGAAGCTCATCCCGCTGTTCAGGATGGCGATGATTTCCGTATTAAAGGCCATCCGTGAAGTGAAATAGATCACGGCAATAAAAGTGAACAACGAACTGAACAGGACGGCAAAATAAGGTATGAAATTGAGGTAATAGTCGAAGACGATCTTCCTGAGTGTTGCACCGTTCTCAATGAAATCATCGATCTTTTCAGAGATATCGAAAACCACGGCAATGGCAAGGATCAGGGTAATCGCAAGGAAAAAGGTCCCCAGGAATTTCCTGATGATGTATATATCAATGATCTTAAGCCCGAGCAGCTTTATAATCTTGTTCCTAAAACCTTCACCATTGTTGCTTTCCATGTGCTGAATGTTCCATTGCTGATTTGATCGAAAGCCTCCCTGACGAGCCAGATGTAAAATGACAGGTTATGCATCGTGGCAATCTGTGCGCCAAGCAGCTCCCCGGCTATGATTAAATGACGTAAATATGCCTTTGAATATTGCATGTCTACAATCGAAAGTCCGCGCATATCTACCGGAGAGAAATCATCCATCCATTTCCTGTTCCGGATATTGATAATCCCATCTGCGGTGAAGAGCATCCCGTTCCGTCCGTTCCTTGTCGGCATCACGCAGTCGAACATATCCACACCACGTTCGATCGCTTCCAGGATATTCACAGGAGTGCCGACTCCCATAAGGTAACGGGGACGGTCTGCTGGGAGGATCCTGTTCACTACCTCGATCATTTCATACATATCCTCTGCCGGTTCTCCCACTGAAAGTCCTCCAATGGCATTGCCCGCTGCACCCATGGAGGCAATCTTTTCCGCAGAACGCTCCCGCAGGTCCCTGAATACGCTGCCCTGAACAATAGGAAAAAATGCCTGAGAATGCCCGTACAGGGGTTCGCTCTCGTTAAAATGCTTCCAGCCACGGTCCAGCCAGTGATGCGTCAGTTCAAGTGAGTCCGCCGCATATTGATGATCACACGTCCATGGGGTGCACTCGTCGAAGACCATCATTATATCAGAACCAATCGCGCGCTGGATGTCCAATACGTTTTCAGGAGTGAATACATGACTGGATCCGTCGATATGCGACCTGAAATGTGCTCCTTCCTGTGTGAGTTTCCTGTTCTCCGACAAAGAAAATACCTGGTATCCGCCACTGTCTGTGAGAATTGAACGGTCCCAGTTCATGAACTTGTGTAACCCTCCAGCTGCTGACAATACTTCCACTCCGGGACGCAGGTACAGGTGGTAGGTATTGCCCAGGATCACGGGGGCATCAATATCATTTTTCAGGTCGTGCTGATGTACCGATTTAACCGTCCCCTGGGTACCCACCGGCATAAATATGGGTGTTTGGATCACAGAATGATCCGTGGTAATCTTTCCGGCCCGGGCATTGCTCCCGGGGTCTGTATGTAAAATTTCGAATTGCATATCCGCGTTTCAGTCGGCAAAGATACGCAATATGTTAATAAAAAAATCTGCTCTCCCAATCTGCCGGGTTGCCAGATAAAAATATCTTTCCTAACATTGCGCGGTAGAAAACCACCACATGCTTTTCAAAGAATTTTTCGGATCAACCGAACTAACCACCTGGATTATTGCAGGGATGATGATGGCTGCATTCCTTATTCAACTCATCTATTACCTGGCCGTGTTCAGCAAAATACCATCCTATACAACCGGCAAAGAAAAGGATCATCTGATGGTTCCGGCAAGCGAACAGCCCGGGATGTCTGTGAGCAAACAGCCTGCAGTACCTGTAAGCGTGATCATCTGTGCAAGAAACGAAGCGGAAAACCTGGAAAAGCACCTGCCGGCATTTTTAGCGCAGGACCATCCCGACTTCGAAATAGTGGTGGTCAACGATTGCTCCACCGACCACACTGAGGAGGTGTTGATGAACCTGAAGGTGGATCATCCGCACCTGCGGTACACGAGCATTCAGCCCGACAGGAAATTTACCCATGGGAAAAAACTGGCAGTGACCGTGGGTATCAAAGCAGCCAGGCATGAACACTTGCTGTTGAGTGATGCAGACTGCTACCCTTCATCAGATCAGTGGGTCAGCAGGATGTCGGCACATTTTTCGGACACCACGGAACTGGTGTTGGGTGTTGGAAAATACGTCCGAACCAGGAGACTTCTCAACCTCCTTGTCAGGTATGAGACCCTGTTCACTGCCATGCAGTATATTTCATTTGCGATCAAAGGCAAACCCTTTATGGGCGTCGGACGCAACATGGCATATGTTAAAAAACTGTTTTTTCGACACAAGGGATTTGCAAGTCATCTGAAAGTTTTATCGGGCGATGATGACCTGTTTGTGAACGAAGCTGCTACCCCGCAAAACACAAGTGTTGAGATCAATCCCGCTGGCATGACGATCTCTATACCCCCCGGGAGAATAAAAGCATGGTTCAAGCAAAAGAAGCGCCATCTCTCCACGGGTAAATACTATAAAGCAGGAACAAAATTCAGGCTGGGAACAGAGTATTTCAGCAGAACGATCTTCTATATTATGTGCATTATCTTACTCTTTCACGGACCCTGGATCTGGATAGGCATTGGCGCCTGGTGCATCCTTTCAATCGTGAAACTGGTGATTGTTAAATTGAACATGAGGCGGTTGGACGAAAAAGATTTATTGCTACCTTCGTTGCTGTTTGATCCGCTGATGCCAGTGATCCTGGCAATCATCCGGATCTCCAATATGATCAGACCACGAGAACCCAAATGGAATTAAATAACAGTAGCTTATCTGATAAAGCGCAGCAGGACATAGTGCTGGTTGAAAAGGCAAAAGCAGGGGATCAGCAAGCCTACGGACAATTGTTGGGGAAATACCGCGACGCCATTTATTTCATGTTACTGAAAATGGTCAATAACCCGGTTGATGCAGAAGATCTCACTATTGAGGCTTTTGGTAAAGCATTCAAGAACCTAAAGCAATATACACCCAATTTTGCCTTCAGTACATGGCTGTTTAAGATCGCATCAAACAATTGCATCGACCATATCAGGAAACAGCGGGGCAGCACTGTTTCTCTCGACCAGTCCATGGACGGGGAAGACAGCCTGAGTCCATCCTCCCTGATACAATCCGACACACCTGATCCGGAAGCCAACATGATCAATGATCAGAAGATAAAGATGATGCGCAGCGTGGTTACCAAACTGAAACCCAGGTACAGATCACTCATTGAATTGCGTTACTTCAAGGAATACTCTTATGAAGAGATCTCCGATCACATGGAACTTCCGCTTGGAACTGTAAAAGCCCAACTATTCAGGGCACGTGAATTGCTCAATAATATCCTCAAGAATACGGATGCTCAACATTGATCCGGATGGACCTGGTCAGCACATATTTTCCCGACCTCACCCCTGGCCAGGAAGCACAGCTTTCGGCATTTTCCGCTGCGTTACTCTCGTGGAATGAAAAGATCAATGTCATCTCCCGGAAAGACATGGAACATCTGGAAGAGCGGCATATCTTGCATTCCCTTTCCATTGCTAAATTTATCGACTTCAACCCCGGAACCAGGATCATTGATGTGGGTACCGGCGGCGGTTTCCCGGGAATACCACTCGCGGTGATGTTCCCCGATTGTCATTTTACCCTGGTGGACTCTATCGCCAAGAAAATACGCGTTGTCAACGAGCTGGCCGCTACAGCTGACCTCAGCAATGTAACTGCCCGCCAGGTACGCGCAGAACAAATAACAGATCAGTTTGATTTCGTTGTGAGCAGGGCCGTAGCAGCATTCCCGCAATTGTATCGCTGGACAAAAAAACTGGTGACCCCGGGAGGAACACATGCGATTCCCAACGGGATCATTTCCCTGAAGGGGGGCGATCTTTCCGGAGAGTTGGCAGGTTTTGGAAAAAGGGTGACCATTACCGACCTGGATACCTGGTTCGGAGAGGAGTGGTTTGCAACAAAACACCTGGTGTACCTGGAAATACGATAACACCAAATTAAATGTTCATTCCTTTTGTTATTCAAAGTATTTCACTATTTTTGCAGCCCGAAAAGAACGGAATCAGAAACAATATAAATTACCGGATATGCCAAAGAGAACATTTCAGCCATCGAACAGGAAGCGCAAGAACAAGCATGGCTTCAGGGAAAGAATGAATTCTGCCAGTGGCAGGAAAGTACTCAACCTGCGAAGGAAAAAAGGCCGGAAGAAACTTTCAGTTTCCAGTGAGGCACGTCATAAGAAATAGTAGCGCTGTTTTCCTGATTGCAACCAACCTCTACGGTTGGT
>CAZOXI010000110.1:0-8285 GCA_964583445.1 uncultured Bacteroidaceae bacterium
GATTAAACAAGCTATCTTTTATCTTTTTTTGCACAAATCGCTCGATCTAGGTGATTAATACCCTGGTTGAATCATTTTCGGGAACGGTCAGACTGAAAAACCCGAACTCATCAGTTGTTGTACCTGTCAGTGTATTAAGTTGAGTAACATAAGAGCCTATAAGCTTCTCACCACTGCTTTTATCTTCAACAAACCCACTTATCCTGGTCTGCTGAGATTGGACTTGTACAGAGAACAAGCCTAAAAATAACATTATATGAAATAATCTATTCATCAGCAGATACAAAGCTTCTTCGATATTCTGAATAAGCGGCAAATATTCCTATACCTCCCTCAATATTAGAATACAAAGGAGTAGGCTGTTCCTGGAAGAAAATCCTGTAGACATCCAGATCATCAAATATATCAACCCGTTGCTGGTTATTCTGGTTGTAATAATGAATGAACCATGATTTTAAAAATTCAAAGTACTCGGTGGAGATCGAACGTAATACCAAGTCAGAAGGCCAGGGCTTGTATGATGAATGACCGGCCTCCGCCATGAGCTTTATATGAAAAGCATTGTCCTGCGAATTTATATCTGAGAAAATAAAACTGGAAGGTTCATATTCCAATAAAGATTCCTCGATTAGTACAGGATCTGAAATATTATAATAGGAATAGAAATTACGGACCCGGACCTCTTCCTGGTATTGTCCTTCAAGTATAAATAGTTGGTAATAATTCGTGAGATCCGGATCATCATCAAATTCAATCTCAAAATCTGTCAGACCATCTTCATACTCATTATAATAATTTCCATAATCGTGTTTAGCACTCGCATACTTAACCCCAATGGGGACAGATGTCTCTGATGTGAGGATCTGGTTGTTATAAGCTACTTCAAGAGAATAAGAATATCCCTCCTCAATTAAGTTAGATGAAATGTAAAACGAGCTGTCTTCCGATAATTTAAAAGAATACAACACTCCATCATCACGCGTAACAGACACTTCTGCATCAAAGATATTCTCCTGTTGTGAGGAGTCTGTGGCAGGGAAGGAGTGGTATACAACAAGTCTGGCATATTCTGAATGTGCCAGGATACAATTTACACCTAGTAGCTCCTGATATTCAGGCAGATAAATTTCGACATCTGAAATGCAGGAAGTGATAAATAGTACAACGACACTGACAATAATTAA
The DNA here is from genome assembly GCA_964583445.1 of uncultured Bacteroidaceae bacterium. GTDB lineage: Bacteria > Bacteroidota > Bacteroidia > Bacteroidales > M55B112. The sequence continues at coordinate 1,185 of CAZOXI010000110.1, forward strand.
TCTCATTGCTTGAGGTGTGTATGCATTATTAAACGATTTATATTTTGTCAAATTGCCTGTGTCCTTGGAAGAGCAATATTGACTTATTTGACCGTTATCAAGGAAATTCCATTGACTAGGCAGATCTATCCTAAAAACCACCTTAAAATTAGCCCAAATACAATCTTTGAAATTCATCGGTTGAAGTAACAAAGAACCATTATATTGGGAATATGAATTCTGATGAGATTTTCGGTTTAAATGATGCTTTGTTCAGCACCTCCCCACTCGGAATCACGTAAGTAATTCCGCCTCTCGCTACTTGTAAGTTAATTGTTTACAGCTTTTTAGCTGTAAGCGATTTTGTATTTTCATACAATTCATTCTTAATTGCTCTCTACCAGGTTATAATTTGCAATTTATTTTAATTGTTTTATCACAACATATTGTAACTTCATTTTCATTTTTTGTTTTGGGAGTAAAAGTTGGAAATTCGTTTAAACCTTTTACCAACTAATAATTCTAAAAACATAATGCTCTCAACATATTGCGGGGGATTTTCAAGAATCCACAAACCATCGGGATGCTTGGCTATCAATCTTAACCGGTAGACGCATCAGATCGTCGGACACATCCTAAAAATATTTCAGCAGAATGGTTTACCAGGTGGAAAATGCCTATAATTTTTTCCCAAGCTTTTTTTAATCAAAGACTGTGTCGCAGGGCGGGATAAAAAATTAATAGTTCTAATCTTATATATGAAGCGCCCAAATCATATTGATCATTCTTTGATAAGCATAGTTTTTTAGCGCTTCGTTCATGATTTTTAATGTAAGAATTTGTTCGGATATGGTTCTTCTAGTTTTCCAGAAAAGAGTTAACAAATATGCTATTTATTGGACTTAAACAAATAATTACCGTAACTTGAAAACAGTCAACGAATGATTAAGATTTTTTAAAGTATTTAGATGGTTTTTCCCTGAAAAGATAACTTGCAAGATAATAGGCTATTATTATAAATCACCATCATTGAAGCAAGCATCATGAAAACAATGAATACTCTCCTGTCCGTTTGGTTCCTGATGGTAGCCATTTCGGATGTTTCTGCACAGAATGTATGGCAGACGCAAAGTTCTCCGGTCAGTTCAGACCTGGTTTCCGTAAGTTTTACCGATAACCTGCATGGCTGGATTGCCACGGACGACGGTAACATCTTGTTTACTGAAAATGGTGGCGCCAACTGGCAAACCATTGCTCAGATGCCGAATGCAACACCCTCGAAAATATTCTTTAGGGACACGCTTCTCGGATGGCTGACAGGGGGATACAACAGCGTTGTGGACTCAGCATTTATTCTACGTACCGAGGATGGCGGTGTTACCTGGCAACCGGTTTTTCAGGCGCAGCAATTTGGATTGAGCGATATATTCTTCATCAACGATACGTTGGGTTGGACAACAGGATACGAGTTCTCTGAGAACGGTATACTGAGTCTGATCATGCACACCCTGGACGGAGGCGATAGCTGGAGCGTTCCTTTTGGTCCTCGCGTTCAAAACCGGCTTTGCGGCATCCATTTCAGGGACAATAATTATGGGGAGGCATGCGGCCAGGATGGACTCTTCTTTCACACCAATAGCGGGGGACAGGGCGAGTCGGCCAACTGGTCGATGAACATAGCAATACCCGGCTTCGGGAAAGATCTTTATGGCATTTATAATTCGGGCAACCTTTATGGTTGCTCGGTTGGCGAAGACGGATTTGTGCTTGTTACCAAAAATAAATGGACTAGCTACGTCGATAACTACACATCCAGCGGCGATACCCTGTTTGCGGTGTCGGGACTGCCTGACAAGTCAAATTTCTGGGCGGTAGGCAGCAACGGTTGTATTGCGAACATCCAGTATGCACTGTGGATCGTCATGATATCCGAGGAGGAACGGATTACTTTAAACGACCTCCACGACATTTGCGTTATAGACGAAAATCATATTTGGGCTGTGGGAGAAAAAGGGACGATCGTTGCGTATGGCAGCAATAATCCGCCGGTTGCCGCTGATGATAAGGCAACCGTACGTCAGGATACCACGATCATGCTTAATGTGCTGGAAAATGACAATGATCCCGACAACCACGATTTAAGAATTTATTCATACACCGAAGGAAACCATGGCTCGGTTTCATTTGCAGCCGGTAATGACTACCTGGTATTTGATCCCGACAATGATTACACAGGTATGGATACCCTGCAGTATGTGATAACTGATGATTTTGGCGGATTTGATACTGCCAGGGTGTATATTGAAGTTATAATGGCCGATCCCGGCTACTTTGAGGAAATTGCCGTAAATTTCGACTCCGTGGCTTTCGGTAATGCTATCTGGGGTGACATCGACAGGGACAGGGATTATGATATATTGGTTTGCGGGGAAAAGGGAGATGGCACCAGGATCACTTCATTGTACATCAATCAAAACGGCACATTTGAAAAAGCGATGGCAGGTTTGGAAGGAGTAAGTCCGAGGAACGATCGTGCCATGGCATTCATCGACCTGAACCTTGACGGTTATCTGGATTTTATTGTAACGGGTGAAAATAACTCCGGCAATGCGGTAACCCGTCTGTATCTCTATGATTTTGCACACTCCTTCGAAGAGTACTACATGGAATATACAACCGGAATACCAGGGGTGACAGAAGGAAGCGTCGACTGGGGGGATTATGACAACGATGGCGACCTCGATCTATTGATCTCAGGTAAAATGTCGAATGATGAAAAAATCTGCAAGATATTCAGAAACGACGGTAAAGGGGCGGATGACCATACCTGGATCTTTACAGGCACCACCCAGAACTTTTACCCCTTGAGTGGAGGCGTGGCCAGGTTTGTGGATTTCAACCGGGACGGTTTTCTGGATGTGGTTGCAATGGGAACTAATGAGGATCAGCAAATCAAAGGTTACTATTACACAAACAATGAAGGATTATATATAGCCCAACTGCTTAAGGGGCACAACAACGGTTCGGTGGAATACTGCGATTACGATTCCGATGGCAAACTGGAAATATTGCTTACGGGTGACACAGCTCTGTCCGGATCAACAGCCCATACAAGCCTCATAACATTTGAGCAGGAAGCATTTAGTGAATTGGATCCAGAAATTGAAACTGTAAGTCTTAGTTCTGCCGATTGGGGCGATTTTGATAATGACGGCGATTACGATCTGGTGATAAGCGGGATGAATGAATATCTGACCAAAATTAACACAATTTATGAAAACACGGATAATGCCTTTGTCAATAGCGGAGTGTACCTGACTGAAATGGTTTCAGGTACGGTCAGGTGGGGGGACTATGACAACGACGGCGATCTGGACATCCTGCTTTCAGGATACGTTTCTGACTCTCCAAACCGCGTTACAACCATCTACAGAAACAACATCGGCATTGACAATCAGCCACCGGCTCCTCCGGACAATTTAAAGGTTGAGGGATATACCACAGCTGAATTAGAGCGGGTCACGGTCATATCCTGGGACCAGGCTTCGGACACGGAAACACCGGCCGATGGACTGACTTACAATGTCAGGATAAAAAGAAAAAAGGAAAACAAATACCTTGTATATCCCCCGGTGCATGATGACGGGATGCTCAAGACAAGCCTGCAGGGCAGTGCCTTGACTAACCAGATAATCAACGGTGGTTTAACGGGTGGAATGCTTTATACCTGCCAGGTACAAGCGGTGGATGCAAGTTTCCAGGGATCGCCATGGGTTGATTTTACATTCAATGATCCAGGAGTTGCAGGCTTTGTGGAAGAGGATTTTGAAGTGGATAACGCTACCACTGCAGCAGAATGGGTCGATCACGACAACGATGGCGACCTGGATCTTTTCTTGGCCACCATATCTAGTGAAGGCAACTATTCTTCACGCATATACCCTGTGGTGGATAGTAAACTGGACACCAATTATATGGAGCATGAAATCGAATATTTCACCGATCAGCTGGAGTTTCTTGATTTCAATAACGACAACCTGCTGGATTATTCAAGTGGATTTACCTTAGATTCATCAGTTAAGCTTACTATAACAGGATACGGCGATACCTTGATAAAAACAGGTATTAATTTGGGAAGCTATGACTGGGGCGACTATGAAAACGACGGGGATATGGACTTGATTGTTACCGGGCTACTGACAGGCAATTATCTCACAACAAAATTGTACCGGAACAACCAGGGCATGCTTGAAAATTACAATGTTCTGATAACCGGGATGATATACGGGGATGTTCAATGGGTTGACTTCGATGGCGACGGTGACCTGGACATTGCAATCTGCGGGCAAAATCCATCTTTTGAGGCGGATACCAAAATTTATGAGAATGTGGGTGGGACGTTTATCGATACTGAAATGGACCTGGCCGGGCTAGCCTGGTCGGATATGGACTTTGCAGACTCCGACAACGACGGCGACCTGGATTTGTTGATTTGTGGAGTGAATCAGGATATGGAGGGGAAAACCCTCATTTACCTGAATGAAAACAACAGATACCGAAAATCTCCTTATGAATTTCCACCCATTGGCGAGTGCGCCTGCAAATGGTTTGATAAAAACGCCGATGGTGACAGGGATTTTGTGGTCAGCGGAAGATTATATGAAGCAGAGGGTACAGGGGATAAAGTCACCAAAGTGTACGTCAGTGATTATTATATTGAAACTTCCACCTTATATGGTGCTTCCGATCCGGTTATTGCCCTTGGAGATTATAGCGGGGATGGCAATACCGATCTGTATATCACCGGAACATCACTAACAGCCAAATCAAAAGGGGTTCTTTACAGGAATACTCTGTCGTATGACAATTTTAAACCTTCAGCACCCCAAATTGAGCGGATTGATGCTTTTGGAGATTCTGTGCAGGTTCATTGGTCGAAATCAGTGGATGATCCCAATTATACCAGTGAAATGACCTACAACCTCAGGGTGGGTAATTCACCGGGAGGGTCCCAAGTCATATCGGCCATGGCAAACCAAAACGGAAAAAGAAAGGTTGTGGGGCCCGGCAATGCATGGAATCGAACCTTTTCAAAAATTACTGGTCTTTCCCCCGATTCGGTTTACTACCTGGCAGTTCAATCCATCGATGCAGCCTACCTGGAATCTGAATTTTCGGATGAGATGGTCTTCAGTTCGCTTTCAGGTCTCTATTTGCCTGAAAAAACAATCCTTTCCGACAGGAAAATCACCAATGCTGCATGGATAGATTATGATAGCGATGGTGACCTGGATCTGCTGATCAGAAATGAGAAGGATGGGACCAGCTATCCGGGTATTTACCGGAATGACAATGGGGAGATCGATACGTCAATCATTGAATATAAAACCATCTCCTTTACAAGGGAACTTCTGGTGAATGATTTTGACAACGACAACGACGCTGATCTTCTGCTTTTCCCATATGACCAGAACGATGTCAATACATTACTGAACAACACAGATGGCTCTTTCAGCTCCGAAGAACTTGGGCTAACGGGCTTGTTGCAATCCAGGTCCGCCTGGGGTGATTTTGATAACGACGGCGATGAGGATCTGATTATTATGGGTATTTCTGGTAATAATCTATTGACCTATCTGTATCAAAATAAGAACGGTGTTTTTGAAAGCTACGATAATCTGCTGGAACCTGTTTACCTGGGCAATATAAAATGGGTTGATCTGGATAACGACGGGGACAAAGATATCGTCAGAACCGGAATTACTGAGATCATGCTGCAGGAGCCGGGAAATGCCGAATTCATTATCAGCGAAAATATGGGAGGTGCCTTCAGGGATATCAAACCAGATATACCGGGATTGATCTATTCCGACATGGATTTTGGCGACTTTGACAACGACGGCGACCTGGATATGCTTTACACGGGCTGGTCAACTGAAAACAACCAACCCCATACCGGCGTTTATTCCAATGAAAACGGTACCCTGGCGCTTTCATACAGCTTTACCCCCGTTTTTGGCGGAGCAGCCCGGTGGATCGATCTCGACAGCGATGGTAAGCTGGATTTCATTGTTACGGGATATAACGATACAATATCCAGCTACAATTCCCCCGATGCGGAGCTGATTGCAGAGATTTACATGAATAAAGAAGAGGTCGGATTTGTAAGGGTCGCATTGCTGGAAACATTTATGAATCCTGTGCTTGCCGTGGGTGACTATAACGGCGACGGACGTGCCGATATCTTCACCGGCGGACGCAAGAACGGCAGCAACATCACGGGAATCATCTATGAAAATCCAATTGCTTCAGTAAATACACCTCCCGGCAGGCCCACGCCAAACGCGGCAGAGATGCTTCAGGACAGTGTCAGAATTACCTGGCTTCCGGGTAGTGATAAGGAATCATCCGGTTTGTACTACAATCTGAGAATTGGAACATCTCCCGGCGGTAACGATGTACTTTCTGCCCTTTCTCACGATGATGGGACGAGGAAAATGGTAACCACTGGGAACATCCAGCAGAGCCTTTCCTTTAATTTAAAAGATATCAGCCCTTCAACAAGGTATTATTATTCTATTCAGTCTATTGATAAAGGATATGCTGCTTCTCCGTGGTCGGATGAAATGGATTTTACAACCCAGCCTGTGGCTCCACCGCCAACAGGCCTGGATGATCAGGGCACCGGCGAATACCGGGTAAGGGTATATCCAAATCCTGTCCGCAATGAATTCCAAGTGGAAATTGAGCTGGATAAACCGGTTGTGGTTCAGATTGATCTGTACAATAATTTGGGCCAGAATGTCTTTTCAAGACTTTGGTACGGGGCTCCCGGTATCAATCAATTGACCTTGGCCATTCAGGATGAAGGAATTTACATGTTGAAGCTTTTGATGGAAGAAAGAGTAATGACCAAAAAGATTATTAGAATAGATTAGCCTGTTTTTCATCCTCTTATTCAAATTTTTTGTCAATAAATTTTGAGTTCAGCAGTCGTGCCACCGCCATATAGTTTGGTTTAAATTTCACCTTGTCCCCAACTTTATATTTATCTGTTCCGTCTTTTCTTTTGTTGTTGCCGATATCCACCACCAGCATGTCAGACGTAACGCCAACAAAAGC
>CAZOXI010000111.1:0-8255 GCA_964583445.1 uncultured Bacteroidaceae bacterium
GTGGAAGAAAAGATTGAGATTGCAAAAAGACATCTGATCCCCAAACAACTGAAGAATCACGGCCTCACCAGGCAACAGGTTACCTTTCCCAAGAAAAGCATCGAAAAGATCGTTGAGGATTATACCCGCGAATCGGGAGTACGACAGCTTGATAAACAGATCGCCAAGTCATTGAGGGTAAGAGCTAAACAGCTGGCGTTTGACGAAGAAGTGGAGAGAAGGATCACTGTTGAAAAACTGGAAGAGATTTTAGGGATACCAAAATACTCCAGGGAGAAATACCAGGACAACCATTTCGCCGGCGTAGTAACAGGTCTGGCATGGACTGCCAGCGGTGGAGAAATCCTGTACGTGGAGACCTCGCTCAGTAAAGGCGAAGGCAAATTGACACTCACCGGTAACCTCGGTGATGTAATGAAGGAATCTGCAGTGATCGCACTTGAATTCCTGAAATCGCACCCCGATGTGATCGGTGTTGATCCGTCCATCTTCTCCAAATGGAACATCCATATCCATGTGCCGGAAGGAGCCATTCCTAAAGATGGCCCCTCGGCAGGAATTACCATGGTGACTTCCATCGCATCTGCCTTCACTCAGAGAAAAGTGAGAAAGCAAATTGCCATGACCGGAGAAATCACATTGCGGGGGAAAGTGTTGCCGGTGGGCGGTATCAAGGAAAAGATACTCGCAGCAAGAAGAGCCGGAGTAACCAGTATCGTGATATCGGAAGAAAACAGGAAGGATGTGGAGGAGATCAGGGAAATCTACAGGAAAGGACTTAGATTCAGCTATGTAAGGGATATTTATGACGTACTGGACATATCCTTATTGAAAGAAAAAGTGGAAAAAGCAATGGCCATTAACTGAATAAAGATTGAAAAAACAGTAATGACTGCATATGAACTTAAAAAAAGCCGGCAGTATTTGTACCGCCGGCTTTTTCATTTCTTTTTTAAATAGAGTCCGTCAACAGAGTCAAAGTGTCTGGATCATAAAGTTCGAGAACAAGGCGCGCAAAAATCTTAAGACGCAGTATACTAAGGTATTCGAGGAATTAAGATTTTTGCAGTAACGCAGTTATCGGACTTTATGGACGGACACTAAATAGTTAGCAGATAAGTAGCTTCGAGGTTTCCAAGCCCCTTTTTGTCTTGATTTTGACGAAATAAACGCCGCAAGGAAGGCCTTTCGACTCCAATTCAGAGAGCTCAAATAACTTGTTCTCATCTGACCTGTACTTGTATACCGGCATTCCGTCTAGATTAAATACTTCAATCATAGGCCCTGGGTTAAAATTTGCGAATAAAAACAAAGAACTTTACAGTGCTAAAAATAAATTCTTATCCGGGTACTTGAAAGCACTGAAGCACTTATTGTACAAAAAGTACTTCATTATGTACGAAAGTAGGGTTTGAGCTTATGAAAGCCTCATCATTTGGAATAGATTCTTCAGCGGAGTAATGACAAAAATGTATATATAGAACGGAGCGATCAGCTACTATGATGAAGGTTCGCACGCTGTCGCCGAAGCTTTAGCGTAGGAGCCCGGACTAAAGGTTTGGTGGAGCAATGAAAAAAGAAAATGAACCGGCTCGGAGTGACTAAAAATACCCTTCCATTAGTTTTATCTTCTTCGGTGGAACTTTGATTCTGTGCACCACCCCGTTGGCTTCGAGTTCACAAATACTATCGCGCCTGTCTACCTTGGAGATATATTTCATGTTAATGATATACGACCTGCTGATGCGCAGAAAGCTATGTTCTTCCAGCATCTTTTCAATATTCCCCAGGCTCATGGTGGTAATCTCCGCCTTACCCGATGTAAGTTTCAGATGACTGTAATTCCCGTCTGCCTCTATATAGATTATTTCAGATGGATCCACGAAAAAATATCCCGTTCGTGTGTTCATCTTGATCCTGCCAGGCTTTGACTTGTTCAGCAGGTCAATCAGCGTGGAAATATCATCTTTTTTATCCCGAGCCAGGTGTTCCGAAAACCTGTTGATCGACTCAAACAATTCCTCTTTCCGGATCGGTTTGAGCAGGTAATCGAATGCTGCATTACGTATGGCGCGGATAGCGTAATTATCGAACGCTGTAACAAAAACAATCCCGGGATAAAGATGCAGGTTCCGTAACTCTTCAATATAAGAAAATCCATCTTTCCCGGGCATTTGTATATCAAGCAATACCAGGTCCGGGTTTTTGTCCAGGGTGGTCTGAATTGCTTCGTCCACATTCGATGCCCTTCCCACCACTTCCAGCCCGGGATAGTCGCGTAAAAGGATCGACAGTAGATCCTGAACCTCAGGCTCGTCATCAATGATCAGTACCTTAATCAAAATCCTGCTCTTTTCGATTTGAAATCTCTTTCCACGTGTCACATCCTCCCGATACGACACCGCAAGGTACAAATATCTTTAAAAAAAGAAATTCGTTTCCAGTTCATAACATTTTTTTTTGTATTATTCCTGCCCCATTTTGGATCAGGTTTCTATGACAAACGGCGCGATGAATAAAAACAAAGGTTTTGGTACCGGCCCGGTCTTTTTTACCGCGATCTCAACGATTCTCGGTGCAATCCTGTTTCTCAGGTTTGGATATGCAGTAGGGCACCAGGGGTTTCTCGGGGTCATTGGAATCATTGTGCTGGGCCACCTGGTGACCATCCCCACAGCGATGGCCGTAGCCGAAATTGCCACAAATCAGAAAGTCCAGGGTGGTGGAGCATATTTTATCATCAGCAGGTCATTCGGTCTGAATATCGGAGCTTCCATAGGGATCGCGCTGTACCTTTCCCAGGCGATCAGTGTTGCATTTTATGTGATCGCCTTTTCAGAGGCTTTCATGCCATTGCTGGATTTCCTGCACTACAATTACAATGTACCCTACCTGGATAAGCGGTGGATCGGGCTTGCGCTCATGACCTTACTCTCTGTCCTGATGCTCTCAAAAGGAGCCAATGTGGGCATTAAGGCGCTGTACGTGGTTGTGGCCATCCTGTTTTCATCCCTGGTGATGTTCTTTACGGGAAAAACGAACACTCCCCCTGATGAGGTGAACCTGAGCCTCACGATTGCAAACAGAGACAATTTTTTCTACGTATTCACCATTATCTTCCCTGCATTTACTGGACTGATTGCCGGACTGGGACTTTCCGGAGACCTGCGTAACCCCGGCAAGTCCATACCCAAGGGAACCTTATGGGCCACATTTGTGGGATTCTTCATCTATATTCTGGTGGCATATAAACTTGTTATCAGCGCAACACCTGAAGAACTTGCTGCAGATCCGTTGATCATGGAAAAAATTGCATTGTGGGGGCCGATCATCCCCATTGGCCTGGCAGCAGCTTCACTCTCCTCTGCCCTGGGATCGATCATGGTAGCGCCCAGAACCCTCCAGGCCATAGGTCTCGACAAGGTCTTCCCGAGCAGGGGAATCAGCTCCTGGCTCGCGAAAGGAAAACCTGTAACAAACGAACCTGTGAACAGCGGGGTCATCACCATCATCATTGCTTTCTTTTTCGTGTCCATCGGGGATATTGATTTTGTGGCAAAGATCATCTCCATGTTTTTCATGCTTACCTATGGCGCCATTTGCACCATTTCATTGCTCGAACATTTTGCCGCTGATCCCTCCTACCGTCCCACATTCCGCTCCCGGTGGTACATCAGCCTGGTTGGGGCCGTGGCTTCATTCTGGTTAATGTTCAAGATGAATGCCCCATATGCCCTGCTCTCCCTGGTGATTATGGTACTGATCTATATCATGGTCGCATCCTATCAATCCAGGGAAAAAGGAATTGAAAACCTGTTCAGGGGAGTCATCTTCCAACTCAGCAGGCAATTGCAGCTGCTGGCCCAACGTGCCGATAAGGAAGACCTTGATACGCACTGGCGGCCCTTCACCATCTGTATTTCTGAAGATACCTTCCTGCGCAGGAGCGCTTTCGACATGCTCAGGTGGATCTCTTATAAATATGGATTCGGTACCTATATTCATTATATCAAAGGATTCCTTACTGAAAAGACCAACAGGGATTCCAAGGTGGTGTTGAATAAACTACTTCATCTTGCCACAGGGACAAAGAACAGGGTGTACCTCGATACCATCATCAGCCCGTCGTACACCTCTGCCATTGCACAGGTTATACAACTATCGGGCATTTCCGGCAAAGGGAACAATATGATCCTGTTTGAATTCTCGCAGAACCAGCCAGAGTCGCTCGAAGATGCATTGAATACACATGATATCCTGCGAGCAACAGGCTTCGACATCTGTGTACTCAGCACTTCCTATAAGGGATTTGGTTATCACAGGCAAATCCATATCTGGATCACCCCATCGGACTATCAGAATGCCAACATGATGATCCTGCTGGGATATATTACGCTCGGCCATCCCGATTGGAAGAAGGGAATCATCAAAATATTTGCAATTTACGATGAATCCGAAATGGAGCAAAAGAGAGACCAGATCAAGGAATTGATCCGGACCGGCAGGCTACCCATTTCATTCAAGAACATTAACCTGATCCCCATGAACCGGGATACCAACAATGTAAAGGAGACCATTTCAAAAACCTCTGTAGACGCCGATCTGACCATCCTGGGATTCAGGGGAGAGCAAATAAAAACTGCAGGCAACAATCTCTTCACCGGGTACGACAACCTGGGAAACATCCTGTTTGTTAGCTCAAATAAGGAAAAAGAGATCAAATAGCACCATAAAAACGCTATTTTTAAGTTTTTAAAAAATACAAACAGCAGGATTATGGAGAAGATCGCAATTTTTCCCGGTTCTTTTGATCCCTTTACCGTAGGTCATGAGTCCATCGTCAGAAGATCCCTCAACCTTTTCGACAAGATCATTGTGGCCGTGGGTGTACATTCCGGAAAGCAACCGCTGATGAGTGCTGCATCACGGGTGGAAATGATCGACGAGGTATTTCAGGATGTTGATAAAGTCTCATGTGCCTCTTTCGAAGGGCTTACAGTGGATTTTTGCAGGAAAGTGAACGCAAATTACATGCTGCGGGGGATTCGTACTGCCGCCGATTTTGAATATGAACGTGCCATTGCACAGATCAATAAGAAGATGCTGCCAGGCGTGGAATCGGTTTTCCTGCTTACCAGTCCTGAACATACCCCTGTGAATTCAACGATTATTCGCGACATCATTCGGAATGGCGGGGACGCGTCCCAGTTCCTTCCGGAGGGGGTTGATATCAAAAAATACCTCTGACATGCATCTTTTCCGAATATTGGTATTCCTGCTCGCACTTTTTGCATGCCAGGATGCAGCCTCGCAGCATGCAATCCTGAAAGGAATGGCACCGCAGTTTTCAGGCGAACAGCTGGTCATTCGCAAGATCAGTAATCCGGTCACCGGCCATTCAGTAGCCCTGGATACTTTAAATATCGCACCCGACGGAACATTCGTTCATCAACTAAGCTGCGATGGTCCGAAATGGTTCTTTATCAATACCGGGATCTTCCGACTCACCATGCTGATCGAACCCGGCAAAGGTTACGAGATCACACTTCCCCCGAAAACAGAAAAAACGGAACAGGATATACGCAATCCCTTTTTCAAACCGCTGATCATCCACATCCAGGTTTCCAATGAATTCAGCATTGCAGAACCGGCGCTGTCCATCTCCGGAAACGATATCAACTCACGAATATTCAGGTTCGACACCCTGATATCTTCAACAAACCGGGAGATGCTGGAGGCAAAAAGACACCACCGTGGATACGATTCAGATTCGGTCATCCGGGTGATTGAGCAGAAATATGCAGATGATACATCCTCCTATTTCAAACAGTACCGGAAATTCCGTTATGGCTTAGTGAAAATCAACAGCAGGGACGTTGGATTGGCTTTTCTCCAGGAAAATTACCTTTCCCCTGGTGTCCCGCTCACCGAAAACCCTGCATACATGGAACTGTTCGGTGAAATGTACGCAGAGTTCCTCTTTTACTTCTCGAGGACAGAAGATGGGAAAAGTGTCAGTCATCTTATCAACCGGAAACAGGATCTCAGGGCCCTTGAAGATACCATGATGAAACATCCTGGCGTACCCGGCAGGAAAATTGCGGAATTGATCATCATCAAAGAGATATTTGATATCTATGCACGGGATTATTTTTACGGGGATGCTTTGCTGATGCTGCTTGACACCATCATTGAAAATCCGGTACTTCCCGAATACGCTGACTATGCCCGTGGCGTAAAAGCATACCTGACCCGGCTGAAGATTGGTGAGCGACCACCTGATTTCAGCCTGACAGACCAGGACAACCAGGTACGTACCATGGATGATTTCAGAGGAAAATATGTATACCTGAACTTTTGCACACCGGATAATTACAGCTGCCTGAAGGAATTCCCTTTTCTGAAAGCCTTGTATGATGTACACCAGGTGTATTTCGAAGTGGTTACGGTGATGGTAACAGAAGAACCCGGGACCATGAAAGATTTTATGGCGCGAAATGATTATGACTGGACCGCACTATTTTATGGTAATGATGAAGCGCTGTTACGCGAATATAATGTACGGGCATTTCCTACCAGCTTCCTGCTGGATAAGGAGGGCATCCTGGTGCAATCACCCGCTGCGCTGGCAACCGAAGGCCTGGAAACGCAATTGTTCAGAATAATGAGATCTAGAGGAGATCTCTGATATATAAAACATCCAGCACACTGGGATAGGTGTTCTTTCGGATGAAATCTGTTTTCCCGGGCGCTGCCCATACAATCTCAGTGATATTTTCTTCCGCCTGCGGAACGGGCGTTTTTTTTCCTGAATACTTCATTTCGTACCACTTGGTCTTCTTCAGCATCATGTCATTCGTAACCTGGTAGGTATGGAAAGTGGATAGAATCGGCTGAATGACCTCCAGCTGATCCAGGCCGGTTTCCTCTTCAACTTCCCGTAACGCTGCCTCCTCACTGGTTTCGCCAGGATCAAGCTTGCCCTTGGGAAGATCCCAGATTCCATCCCGCTGCATAACCAAAAACCTGCCATCAGGCCTGATCACAACACCGCCGGCCGCTTCAATATAACTGAAACATGCCTTGAATTCATCAAAGAGAGTGAGAATATCATCGTGAAAAATAAAGAGCTTATCGATCTTTGTCAGCTCATTGAAAACGTGTATAAGCTCTGTAAGTTCCTGGAGGTTATTAAACTTGTAAAACAAGCCATTATTCCTCCCAAAAACCTTTGAAAAATCATCCCCAAAATAAACCGTTCTGTCCTTGAAAAAAACTTTATACATTTGTCAATGATGAGAACCAATAGCCACATTGCAGAATTGCTGCTGCAAAGTAAAGCAATAAAATTAGAACCTGCAAGTCCCTTTACATGGGCATCAGGTTGGAAATCACCCATATATTGCGACAACAGGAAAACCCTTTCCTACCCGGATATCAGGACGTCCATAAGGGATGCATATGTAGCATGTATTCATAACTTTTTTGAGCTTCCGGATGTGATCGCCGGAGTTGCCACCGGTGCCATTGCACAGGGAGCTTTGGTTGCCGAGGTGCTCAGACTTCCCTTTATCTATATCCGGAGCAGCGCGAAAGGCCATGGAATGCAAAACCTCATTGAAGGGCATTATGCTGCCGGGCAGAAGGTGCTTGTCATTGAGGACCTGATCTCCACCGGGGGAAGCTCACTTATGGCGGTGGAAGCACTCCGTAACGCAGGATGTATCGTCACCGGAATGGTCGCAACATTCACCTACGGATTCAGGATCTCTGAAGAAAGGTTTGCTGAACACGCACTGGAGGTCAGGACACTTACTGACTATGACACCTTACTCACGCAGGCACTGGAAAGCGGATTTATTACAGAAGCACAGTTGCCCCTGTTGAAAAAATGGAGAATGGACCCGGCAAACTGGACCGCAACATCGTCATAAAATCAAACAGCTATGAGAATTGAAAGCAGAACCGGCAGGAAAGAAACTCCTGCCATCGAATTATATAATTTTATTGAAGATTTTCGAAATTTCAACAACTTTATTCCTCAGGATAAGATTTCTGACTGGAAAGCCGATGCCGGGCACTGCAGCTTCAGGATGGACCTGCTGGGTAAAGTAGCTCTTTCCATTGTAGATAAAGAAAAAGGCAAACTTGTGAAGATCAGCAGTGATCCAACCGTCTCACAATACAACTTTAACTTGTGGGTGCAGCAGATCGGAAGAGCGTCGTGTAGGGAAAGAGTGTAGATCTCGGTGGTC
>CAZOXI010000112.1:0-8249 GCA_964583445.1 uncultured Bacteroidaceae bacterium
GAGGACGGAAAATAAAATAGGTGAAAACTATTTTATTTTCCTCCTACTCGATTTTACCGGGTGAAAAGCCATTCATTTTCCCCGGAATGGTCACCATTGAAATAGTATCCATCCAAATCAAAGGCTTTCAGATGCTCCGGATCGTTGATCTTGTTCTGAATGATAAAGCGAAGCATCATTCCGCGGGCTTTCTTGGCGTAGATCGTCACATTCCGGAAACCGTTCCCGTCCTGCTCCTTGAATACGGGTGTGATGATGCGGTGGGGAAATTTCTTTGGTTGTATGGAACTGAAATATTCGTTGGAGGCCAGGTTGATCAGTGTGTTTCCTTCGGTGTCAGCAGTTAGCCTGCTGATCTCCGCCGGGATGATCTCCTTCCAGAATTCATACAGGTTCTTTCCCCGGCTGTTGGTCAACTTTGTCTGCATCTCCAGCCGGTAAGGCATGATGAGGTCGAGCGGGCGCAACACACCATACAATCCGGAAAGCATTCGCACATGCTCCTGTGCAAACTCCAGGTCCTTTTCGTACAGTGTCCGGGCTTCCAGTCCGTTGAATACTTCCCCGGAAAAGGAAAGCAGTGCCTGGTTGCAGGATCCGGCCGGGTGTTTTTTGTCCCATGCTGCAAACCGTTCGAAATTCAGAATGGCAAGATTGTCGCTGATTTTCATCAGGGATTTGAGCGCGTCTGGTGATAATTTTCGAAGCGCGTTTACCAGCTTCACAGATTCATCCAGGTATTCCGGCCGGGTATGCTTTTCGGTGACCGAATGTGGGGATATATCGATGGTTTTGGCCGGACCAAGAATTGTTAACATAGCACTTTAACCGAGATAACTTTTAAGGATTTTGCTTCTGCTGGTATGCTTCAGTCTTTTAATCGCCTTCTCTTTGATTTGGCGAACACGTTCCCTGGTAAGGTTGAATTCTTCTCCAATTTCTTCAAGTGTATGGGGATGTTTGCCATTCAGACCGAAATACAACCTAATGATGCTGGCTTCCCTGTAGGTAAGTGTAGAAAGTGCTCTTTCGATCTCCTTTCTGAGCGAATCGTTCAGCAACCCTTTGTCCGGACTTGGTGTATCGTCATTCAGCAATACATCATACATATTGCCATCCTCACCATCGAGCAGTGGTGCATCCATGGAAACGTGTCGTCCAGAGCTTCTGATCGCCTCCTTTACATCCTCGGGAGCAATTTCGAGTACCTTGGCGATCTCGAGCACCGTGGGCTCACGCTCAAACTTTTGCTCCAGTTCGGCGAAGGTTTTGTTGATCTTGTTGATGGAACCGATCTTGTTCAACGGAAGCCTGACGATCCGGGCCTGTTCCGCGAGCGCCTGCAATATGGATTGACGGATCCACCATACTGCATATGAGATGAATTTGAATCCGCGGGTCTCGTCAAAGCGCTGTGCAGCCTTGATGAGCCCCAGGTTTCCTTCATTGATCAGGTCAGGGAGACTCAGCCCCTGGTTCTGGTATTGCTTGGAAACAGATACAACAAAACGAAGGTTGGCTTTGATCAGCTTCTCCATAGCTTGCGTATCTCCCTTTTTTATGCGACGCGCAAGCTCCACCTCCTCCTCCGCGGAGATCAGGTCCACTTTTCCAATTTCATGCAGATATTTATCCAGGGAAGGTGTTTCCCTGTTGGTCACCTGCTTGATAATCTTCAGTTGTCGCATAAAAGGCGTTTTGGTCCAGGGTGAACGGTGACTTTTTCTTTTTTCGAACGTAAGAATACAAAAAAGTATTCAAAATTCATTATTTATTTTCTGTTATAGAACAAATTATAAAATTCTTTAGTCAAATTGGCTCACTATTTCCTGCGAGGTGATATAGGGCTGTCAATCAATTGGTTAAGATGAGTTATTCATACAAAACTTTCCTGTGACATCCTCAGAATGAAGTGGTTAGACTGCCTTGTTCAATCAAAAGAATCTCCTTATTATTTTGGAATTTCTATTAAATTATTTAATATTGCAACGGATTTCCAGGACAACAGCGCCTGAATCTTCTCAAATTAGATTTCCTTTTTCGTAGAAATTATCCATACTTATTTAACAATTCCATATGTACGATATTCTTGAATTGAACAAAAAGCTTCTTGCTGAATTGCGAGATATTGCTAAAGAATTAAAGATCAAGAGAGTAGAGTCTTATCGTAAACAAGATCTCATCTACAAGATCCTGGATCAGCAGGCTATTGTTGCTTCAGAAACAAAACAATCAAAGAAAACAGCGTCCCCGGGCCGGGAAAAATCCTCTGCCAGGGGGGATGACAAGATCGCCAAGAAAGAACAAACTGAAAGAAAAGGTCGCAGGGGCCGTCCGCCTAAGAAGGACAAAGCCGCGGAAATGTCAGAAAATAAAAATGAGCAGGCTGTTAAGCAACTGGGTGAGCAGCGCGTATCGCAGCCCGGTAAGCGCAAGCAGCAGCAAAAGAACCAATCGCAAAATACCAGTCAGCCCCAAAACACGAACCAGCCCCAGAATAATAACCAGCCGCCACAGAGAAATCAGCCCAAGCAGGACAATCAGCGAACTGATCGTGAGCCGCAGCAACAGCGTGATAAGCGGCAAAAGGACGATCGTCAGCGCGACAGCCGTCCGGGCGATACGCGTCAGGCCGACAATCCCCAGCGGGATGACTACCAGTCGAGGAAAGGACCCCAGGGTGATCGTGACAGCCAGAGAAAGCAACAGCATTATAACAAGGGAGACCGCAATGACCGGGGCGACAGGCATGATCGCCAGGACCGTGCGCATGACAACAAGCAGGAACGCAGGGCTGTTGATAAATATGATTTTGAAGGATTGATTATTAACCAGGGTGTGTTGGAGATCATGCCGGACGGATACGGTTTCCTGCGCTCTGCTGATTATAATTATCTGAATTCACCTGATGATATATATGTATCCCAGAGCCAGATCAAACTGTTTGGTCTTAAAACGGGGGATAATGTCAGGGGATCCATCCGGCCTCCAAAAGAAGGTGAAAAGTATTTTCCGTTAATCAAGGTGGAGGAAATCAATGGCCGGAGTCCGGATTTTATCCGCGACAGGGTGCCTTTTGATTACCTGACCCCTTTGTTCCCGGATGAAAAATTCACGCTGGTAGGCAAAGGTCATTATGATCTCTCCTCGCGGGTAGTGGACATGTTTGCGCCCATAGGGAAAGGACAGCGGGGGTTGATCGTTGCGCAGCCCAAGACCGGTAAGACTGTATTATTGAAAAATATTGCCAATGCTATTGCCGCCAACCATCCCGAGGTCTATATGATGGTTTTATTGGTCGATGAACGTCCGGAAGAGGTCACAGACATGGCTCGGAACGTGGATGCCGAGGTGATCAGCTCCACATTTGATGAACCGGCTGAACGTCACGTGAAAGTAGCCAGCATTGTGCTTGAAAAAGCAAAAAGGCTGGTTGAGTGCGGACACGATGTGATGATCCTGCTGGACTCCATCACGCGCCTTGCACGGGCATACAACACCGTTTCCCCTGCATCCGGGAAGGTGCTCTCAGGTGGTGTGGATGCGAACGCATTACACAAACCGAAGCGGTTCTTTGGTGCAGCCAGGAACATTGAAGGTGGAGGTTCACTGACCATTCTTGCTACGGCACTTACCGAGACCGGGTCAAAAATGGATGATGTGATCTTCGAGGAATTTAAAGGTACAGGTAATATGGAGCTTCAGCTTGACCGCAAACTTGCCAACAAGCGTGTATGGCCTGCTGTCGATCCGAACCTCTCCAGCACACGACGCGAAGACCTGCTGCTGGACAAGCCCATGATGGACAAGATCTGGATCCTGAGGAACTACCTTGCAGACATGAATCCCGTGGAGTCCATGGAATTCCTGCGTGACAGGATGAACAAGACCTCCACCAACGAGGAGTTCCTGATCTCCATGAACAGTGGCTGAATTCCTGGGGATGATTACAACGACCGGACTACCCGGCAATCAGGAAGAATAAGATAACAAGAGAGAGGGTGTCTCAAAAGGGCACCCTTTTCTCGTAAAATCTATCCGATCGCGACTGACGCTGCTATCGCCGCTAAGGTCGCTTATCGGATTGTATTTACTTCTATGGCCACGTCAACATCATTTCCTCTTCAGGTTCTGGTTATATCTGCCCTGTTGGACCTGGCGTTTTCGTGAATATGATGATTAAAAGCGCAAAAACCAGCGATGAAAGCGTGTTATTTGTAATGATTTTATATTAGCCCGATCTACCTGCAAATTCAACCAAAAATTATAATTTTGTTTGTGCAATCACACTATATCTAAATAGTTGTAATTTAATTACTTAAGTTTATAAATATGGCTAATAAGAAGAATTTTATTACCTGTGACGGGAACTATGCTGCTTCACACATTGCGTACATGTTCAGTGAAGTTGCTGCCATCTACCCCATTACACCTTCCTCCAACATGGCAGAGAATGTGGATGAGTGGTCGGCACACGGCCGGAAAAACATTTTTGGTCAGACCGTACAGGTAACTGAAATGCAGTCGGAGGGCGGAGCCTCGGGAGCTGTTCATGGTTCCCTGCAGGCAGGAGCACTAACATCAACGTTTACTGCATCACAGGGATTGTTGTTAATGATCCCGAACATGTATAAAATCTCAGGTGAATTATTGCCTGGTGTATTTCATGTATCTGCAAGAAGTCTTGCGGCACAGGCATTGTCGATCTTTGGTGATCACAGTGATGTGATGGCAACACGCAATACCGGGTTTGCCATGCTGGCGACCGGAAGTGTACAGGAGATCATGGACATCGCTGCGGTGGCGCACCTTACCTCTATCAGGACAAGGGTACCTTTCCTGCACTTTTTCGACGGGTTCCGGACTTCGCATGAGATCCAGAAAGTGGAAGCACCCTCTAACGAGGATTTCGCTGACCTGATCGACATGGAAGCACTTCAGGCCTTTCGTGACAATGCCCTGAACCCGGAACATCCTGTAACCAGGGGTACTGCCCAAAACCCGGATATCTATTTCCAGACCAGGGAGGCAGCCAATAAATTTTACGAAAATGTTCCTGATATTGTTGAGGAGTATATGCAGGAGATTTCGAAACGTACCGGACGTGAATATCATCCGTTTACGTATTATGGCGCACCGGATGCAGAAAATATCATTGTGGCCATGGGATCCGTTACGGAAACCATCCATGAGGTGATTGATTACCTCGTGGACAAAGGTGAGAAAGTAGGTATGATCACCGTACACCTTTACAGGCCTTTCTCAGAGAAGTATTTTATGAAGGTGCTGCCCGATACCGTAAAAAGAATTGCGGTACTGGACCGGACAAAGGAACTGGGCGCCAATGGTGAGCCATTGTACCTGGATGTGAAAGATCTTTTCTACGGAAAAGAAAATGCCCCGTTGATCGTAGGTGGCCGTTATGGTCTCTCCTCCAAGGATACCACACCGGCTATGATCCAGTCGGTATATGAGAACCTGAAGATGAATGAACCCAAGAACGGGTTTACAGTGGGTATCGTCGACGACGTTACTTTCCTGTCCCTGCCGCTGCTGCCCGATATTTCAGTAGTGAAAGAGGGTACCTTCGAAGGGAAATTCTACGGACTGGGTTCAGATGGTACAGTGGGAGCGAACAAGAACTCGATCATGATCATCGGGGAATCCACAGATAAATATTGCCAGGCCTATTTTGCCTATGACTCCAAGAAATCGGGGGGAATCACTACCTCGCACCTGCGTTTCGGCGATAAAAAGATCAAGGCACCGTACCTGGTGGGTACACCCGACTTTGTGGCCTGTCATGTGCCTTCCTACCTGAACAAGTATGATATGCTCAAGGGACTGAAGGACGGTGGTGTGTTCCTGCTAAATTCCATTTGGGATGAGGAGGAGACTAAAAATCATCTGCCCGACCACATGAAAAAATACCTGGCGGAACATAATATCAATTTCTATATTATCAATGCCACCAAGCTGGCCCAGGAGATCGGGCTGGGGAACCGGACCAATACCATCATGCAGTCTGCGTTCTTCAAAATTGCCAATATCATTCCGTATGACCAGGCGGTGGAAGAGATGCGCAAATTCATTGTGAAAAGTTTTGGCAGAAAAGGCGAAGAGATTGTGAACATGAACTTTGCTGCTGTTGAAAAAGGAGGTAATGTGACCAAAATAGAGATTCCGGCCGAATGGGCAGAACTCAAGATCAAAGAGGATGAAGAAGATACCAGCAAACCTGATTTCATCCGGGAAGTTGTTGAACCGATCAACGCATTGAAAGGAGATGACCTGCCCGTAAGTGCATTTGTCGGCAGGGAGGACGGTACTTTCCCCGCAGGAACCACCGAATACGAAAAACGTGGTATCGCAGTGGATGTGCCTGAATGGATACCGGAGAACTGTATCAACTGCAATCAGTGTTCATATGTGTGCCCACACGCTTGTATCCGTCCGTTCCTGCTGGATGAGAAAGAGGTGGCTGCATTGCCTGATGGTGTTAAAACTATAGATATTAAAGGAAAGGGAGTTTCCGAATACCAGTTCAGGATCCAGGTGTCTGTGCTTGATTGCACGGGCTGCGGTAACTGTGTCGATGTGTGTCCTTCCAAAGAGAAAGCGCTTGAGATGAAACCACTGGAGAGCCAGTTGGATGAGGTAGCACACTGGAACCATATCTCCAAAAATGTTACTTACAAGGATACGGTTGTTGAAAAGTCGAAGACTGTGAAGAACAGCCAGTTTGCTCAGCCGCTGTTCGAGTTTTCCGGAGCCTGTGCCGGATGTGGTGAAACACCATATATCAAGCTGATCACCCAGTTGTATGGCGACCAGATGGTGGTGGCCAATGCAACAGGCTGTTCATCCATTTATGGCGGTTCTGCACCGTCTACTCCATACTGCACCAACCAGGACGGACATGGTCCCGCATGGGCCAACTCCCTGTTCGAAGACAATGCAGAATATGGATTTGGGATGGCCACCGGAATCAACAAGAACCGTGAGCGCATTGCCATGATGATGGATGCGGCGAAGGATAAAGTGACCAGGGAAACAGCAGAAGCATTTGATGCCTGGCTCGCAGCTGATGAGATGGAAACCTCAAAAGAGGCTTCAAAAGCGGTGATCACAGCCCTTGAAAAAGAGAAGAATGGCGTTGCGAAAGATATCCTGGCGCTTAAACAGTACCTCGTGAAGAAGTCTGTTTGGATCTTCGGAGGTGACGGATGGGCTTATGATATCGGCTATGGCGGCCTCGACCATGTGCTGGCTTCCGGTGAAGATGTGAATGTACTGGTAATGGATACCGAGGTGTATTCCAATACCGGCGGACAGGCTTCCAAGGCAACACCAATAGGGGCAGTAGCCAAGTTCGCTGCTTCTGGTAAAAAGATCAGGAAAAAAGACCTCGGCGTGATGGCCATGTCTTATGGGTATGTATACGTGGCACAGGTATCCATGGGTGCCAGCCAGTCACAATACCTGAAAGCCATTCGTGAGGCCGAAGCATACAAGGGTCCCTCACTGATCATCGCTTATTCACCTTGTATCAACCACGGACTGCGCCAGGGAATGGGCAAGACCCAGCAACAAGGTAAATTTGCAGTCGACTCAGGATACTGGCATTTGTATCGCTATAATCCTGCTCTCGAAGAGGAAGGAAAGAACCCGTTCACATTGGACTCCAAGGAGCCGCAATGGGATCAGTTCCAGAGCTTCCTGAAGTCGGAAGTGCGCTATACCTCTCTTCAGAAAGCCTTCCCCGAAGAAGCAGCAATGCTTTTCAAGTCTGCACAGGAGAATGCCAAATGGAGGTACGACAGTTATGTGCGGATGGCAGCAATGGATTTTTCCAAAGCTGAATAAATCATTTACATTTCATAGAAAAAAGCCGGGGCACATTGCTCCGGCTTTTTTAATGGGTGCCCCCGGCTCCCTCCTAATCTAAGTGATCAGTTTTACGGTTTTGTGCTCATAATCAGCAAACTTTTCATTAATTTTGCCTCTTTGAATTCCTATGGGCAGGTACCTTGCAATCGATTATGGAAGTAAGCGTTGCGGGATCGCAGTGAGCGATCCGGCTAAAATGATAGCTTACGGGCTGGAGACAGTAGCCTCACATGCGCTGATGCAATTTCTTGATGATTATTTTAACAAGGAAGAAGTGGAATGCGTGGTGTTCGGAAAACCGATGCAGCAGGACAACAGAACCAGCGAATCTTTTATCCTTGTTGAGCGATTTGCACGTG
>CAZOXI010000113.1:0-8244 GCA_964583445.1 uncultured Bacteroidaceae bacterium
GCCTGAAATAGGTGGACTTGTAGCGGGGGATAATTTCCTCGATCAGTCCGATCTCTTCCATGGATTGCCCTTCGAATGCATTTACGTCCAGGTCCTTTATCTCGGTAATACTATGGTAATCCATATCCAGGATCGACGCAGCAAGGTATTCCGTGGTCACAAAGCCCATATTGAACTTACTGCTGGCTTCAAGCTTTTGTAAAAGTTCGTCGGGGATGGGAACATCAGTTTTATAATGCTTTGCATAGGTTTTGAGCACTTCGGGATGTTGTCCCCAGTTCTCCATGATTTGCGACGGTAACTCTACGAAATCACGAGGTACGGAAGTTCCTGAAATTTCCGGGTAAGTGCAATCAGAGAATTGACCATGCAGGGCATGACCCATTTCATGAAAGAACGTCATGGCCTCATCAAATGAGATCAGGGCAGGTTTGCCTCCCGATGGTTTGGAGAAATTACAAACGATGGAACCCACAGGACTGATATTCTCCCCGTCGCGTACATGCTGCTTGCGATAGCTTGTGCTCCATGCGCCGGAATTTTTACCCGGACGCGGGTGAAAATCCATATATTGGATACCCTGGTGGGAACCATCCTTGTCCTTGAGTTCATAGGCGATTACATCCGGATGGTAGACCGGGATATCATCCCGGCGTTCGAAAGTAATACCGTACAGCCGGTGAATTACATCGAGTACCCCGGAAGTGACATCTTCCAGGCTGAAATATTCTCTCAAATGTTCATCATCCAGTGCGTATATTTCTTTCCTTATCTTCTCAGCGTAATACCACCAGTCCCAGGAGGCCAGTTTGAAATTACCACCCTGCCTGTCGATTATCTCCTGCATCATTGCAGCTTCCTCCTCAGCCATTTTTAAAGCCGGCGTCCATAATTTCATGAGGAGCTCGTAAACATTGTCTCCGGTTTTGGCCATCCGTTCCTCGAGGACATACTCGGCATGACTGTCATATCCCAGTAATTTGGCACGTTCGGTTCTCAGTTTGATGGTTTTATTGATAATCTCCTTATTGTCGTAAGCATTTCCATTGTTGCAACGATTGTACATTGCCTTGTAGAGATCTTCGCGCAGGTCCCGGTTGTCGGCATATGTCAGGAAGGGAATCCAACTGGGCTTATGCAATGTAAACACCCATTTGCCTTCCATTCCCGCCAGACCGGCTGCTTCAGCAGCAGCAGCAATCACACCGTCGGGTAGACCACTCAGGTCTTCCTCCTGTTCGATCACCAGGAGATAGTTATTGGTTTCTGCAAGGACATTGTCTCCAAATTGAAGCGACAGCATGGAGAGTTCCTCGTCGATCTTCCGCATGTTCGCCTTATCTTCTTCATTTAAGCTGGCGCCACTGCGGACAAATCGTTTGTATATTTTATCCAGCAGCATCAGCTGTTCTTCTGTAAGTCCCAGTGAATCTTTCTGATTATAAACGGTTTTGATGCGTTCAAAGAGTGCTGCGTTAAGATTGATATTGCTCTTGTGTGCAGACCTGACAGGAACAAGTTCTTTGGCAATGACCTGCATCGTATCACTGGTATTTGCCGATTTGATATTGTAAAAGATATTGGTTACAGCATCCAGCTTTGCACCGCTGTAATCCAGTGCAGCAATGGTATTTTCAAAAGTGGGCAACGCTTCATTGTTGATAATTTCATCAATCTCGGCATTTTGCATTTCCATCGCTTCCAGGAATGCGGGCATATAATGTTCGTATTCGATCTGGTCAAAGGGTGGTACTCCGAATGGAGTATCAAACTCAGCTAATAAAGGATTCATCTCTTGTTGATTTGAGTTACATGCAGGCAGCAACAAGGCTGCTCCGATGAACAGGATTGCAATTTTTTTCACGTCAGTCAGATTTGTTTTTACAATACGAACGCCGAAATTAATACTAAAGGCAGGATTTTCAAAGGAGTGCTGAGAGGTTATACAGCAGGGTATGGCTATGTCTCAACAAATCAATCTGAAGCATCATCCTGCAACTGGTCAATTCCGTGTTCCGTAATTTCGATCATCCGGTTCTTGTAAAGGGCTCCAATGGCCCTTTTAAAGGCTTTTTTGCTGATGCCCAACATTTTGTATATTATTTCGGGGGGGCTTTTATCATTGAGAGGGAGAGACCCCCCGTTTTCCATAAGTTTGCGGAGGATCAGGTCGGAATGGGCATCCCTGGACTGTTGATAACCTGGGGGCTGCAGGCCCAGATCAATTTTATTGTCTTCCCTTATATTTTTAATATATCCCGTAAATTGTTGTCCTACATTGACATCCCTGAATACTTCAGAGTCGAAAATGAGCCCCTTGTACCTGTTGTTGATGATCGCTGAAAAACCCAGGTCGGTCTTCTGCATAATCAGCAGATCAACCTCATCGCCCTCTTCTACTTCCAGGTGGGTATTGTCCAGACGCTGCTCTATTTTGTTGGTGGCAAACAAACGGTCGGTTTTTTCATCAACGGTCATATACACAATGTACCATCTTCCTTTTTCCATACGCTGCCGCTGCTCACGGAAAGGAACCAACAGGTCCTTGTCAAGTCCCCAATCCAGAAAGGCGCCCACTTGTTCAATTGCTTTGACCTGTAGAAAGGCAAATTCATTCACCAGTACCTGCGGAATCAGTGTAGTGGCAATCTTCCTTCCTTCATTATCGGGGTATACAAAAACACGCAGGGTATCACCTATACTGTATTTTCCGGGACAGTACTTGTTGGGCAGCAGCACATCTTCGCCATCGGCTGTTCCCAGGTAGAGCCCAATGCTGGTTTCGCGCAGGATCTCCAGGTCGTTGTATTTTCCAATTTCAATCATAGGATATTGTGTAAAGGTAGCAAGAATCGAATAGATATTACGTTGAGGTTGCTTAAAGGATCAGTCCGATACGTATGTCCTGAAAAGCAGGTAATACGCAGAAAAGTATGAATAAAAAAGCCGCTCCGGGGAGCGGCTTTTAAATAGCAGCAGAAACCTAAAGATTTTGATAATGATAATGATTGAAGGGGCCACAGCCGGCCAAATGGTTTTAGATACTGTCAGTTTCGACCAGTTTGCCCAGTATATCTGCATAGGGCATCATCAGGTATTTCTTTCCTTCATAATCGATCTCTGTACCTGTAAAACTTTTGTAGAAGACAACATCTCCTACTGCGATTTCAGGATTTTCGATACCACTGATCGCCACGACTTTTGCAAATTGAGGCTTCTCTTTTGCGGTATCAGGAATGATAATACCAGAGGCGGTCTTCTCCTCCTTCTCCTGTTCCATTTCCAGCAGTACATGCTGGTTGATTGGCTGTAACTCTTTCATTTTGTTGAATTTTAGGTTTATACTTATTGTTGAACTAATGATTCCTTATTTCAATCAGCGTATTTCCAACAGCTCGTTGATTCGGTTCTTGTCAAATCCCACCACCACCTGGCCGTTGATATCGGTCTGTGGTACGCCTTGCTGACCACTTTTTCTGACCATCTCCTCTGCACGTGTCGGATCCGCTGCCACGTTTACTTCGGTAAAATTAATGTTTTTCTCCTTAAAATAGGTTTTAATGGTATTACACCAGGTACAGGTAGGGGTCGTATAAACCGTTATCCTTTTCGCGGGCTTGCCATCTTCTCTTTGCACCGAAGAAAATCCTTTTCCTTCCAGGGCGGAGGTATAATAAGATTCAGTCTGGCAGCCCCTGATCACATTGCGCAGTTTCCCCTCTGAGAATTCAAGCAGACTGGGTGCTGTAGTGATCCCGTATTCAGTATGAATATCCTTTACCCTGTTCACGTCGGCAACATAAACGGGTATTCCGGCGTTTTTATCCGCAGCCAGGATCCTTTCACGGGCGCAGTCACTCTGTTCGCTTCCCGATTTATAGATAAGCAAAAACAACTTTTTATTTTGTTTAAGTACCTGTTTCAGATGTTCCAAAGAATTCAATACCATTTCGACAATTCATTTTTGTTTTGGCATGTTCAGTTGCATCATTCATAAAAAGCAGCTGATTGCTGAAAATTTTCTATAAAATATGGAATACGGAGACCCCGTTATTCCTGGCTGATTTAAAGTAAGAAAAGGCTGCCGGAATAACTATTCAACCATGAAAGAATTATAAGGCAGCCTTTTCCACCCCAAATCAAAATCAAAAATCCTACAGTCAGATTTTATTATTCCAATTTTTTCAACCGATACAAAGGAACGCTGACATGGTGAAATGCACAGTAACTTTTGTCACAGAAGCGGATTCTTTTAGGGGAAATTGGATGTTACGAGGCGGGAATAATCGACCCGGTTGCGGCTGAGCCGGATCAATCCGTGACGTTCCATCTGTTTCAACAGCCGGGAGATGACCTCCCGGGAGGTGCTGAGCGAAGAGGCAATGTCCTGGTGGGAACCAACGAACTCTGTGGTTTTTGTATTCCGGTAGCGATCGAGGAAAAACCGTTCCAGTCGTTCATCCATTTTGAGAAAAGCAACAGCATCGAGGGTGTTCAGCAATTCGTCAAACCGGTGGCGCATGGAGACCATCACAAATTCTTTCCAGGTCTGGTATTTCGACATCCAGCTGTCGAGCAATTCAACGGGCAATGCGATTACGGTCGTGTTTTCTTCAGCAATGGCGCGCACCCTGCTCCTGGCCCTGTCAACACAGCAGCTGAGGGATACAGTGCATACTTCTGATTTTTTCAGATAATACAGCAGCAATTCATTCCCGTCAAGGTCCATGCGTGTAACACGGATCACACCTTCAATGACGATCGGGAATGAGCGAATGTACTGGTCTTCCTCGATGAGTGTAGCTCCTTCCGGTACAGATTTCAGTAGCCCATGTTCTGCAATCACATCGCGTAGCTCTGCTTCGAAAAAAGGAAAGCTTTTTTTTACGATCTCCTGGTTCATGATGTAAATTTACATAAAAACAAGAAATCAGACTGGTGAAACCTGAATTCTATACGCGTTCTCCAATTGAAACAGTAAATGGTCCACGTATTCAGTTCGACCAATGCTTACTCTATTACCTCTCCATTTGACAGATCGATCACCAGGTCATTATCTGCCGGCGGCAGGTCCGTATGCAGTTCTTTGACCAGGCGTCTCTTGAACAGGATCATCAGGCGTCCCAGTAAACCTACACCGGAAACATCCAGGTAACGTTCTACGGTGGGCTCATCACCTTCATAATGTGCAATAAACGCATCACCGATCTGACCTGACAGTTTCTGAGCATCCTCCTGTTTCAGCCACATTGACATCATCACGTCCTCTGCGATGCCGGCGATTCCTGCATGAACATATGCCCTGCTGTAATCAGTAAAATTTTCCGGATACATGGGTATGCTTTCGATGTATTGCGATTCGATATGCATCGTATCTTCACTGATCCTGACCTCACGCAAAGGGGAGGGATAGGTAACAAGCGATCCCGTCTCCACATCAATGATGAAATTGCCACTGTTCCATTTTTTCATGGTAATATCCTGGGAATGATAATGTCCCGTGAAAACAACATTGATCCCAAGTGCAGCGAATTGTTTCGATACCCGCCTGTGGTTGTCCACCACATATTCACCAAAAAACCGGTTCTGTTTCTGGTAATGCTCAAGGATACCGTGGTGCATGAAAGCAATCATGGTCTTGTTTTCCTTTGATGCCATAGCTGCAATTTCTTCGATCCACTCCAGGGTCTCTTTTTTGAAATCCCCATCCGTAACCGGATGATGACCGGGCTCATTTTCCAGGTACTGGCATGCATCCAGCCCGAGCAGCCATAATCCGTCTGTGGGTTCGACCACGTAACTGAGCGAATAGCCATCCGTGTAAAGAGCCTCACTGTATCCAAACTCATGGTAAATGTCCAGGTAGTCGAAAGGGCTCACGTTTTCGACAGGAATCTTTTTATCGCCCTGGAAAGCAAAGGAATGACCGTTGTTGATATCATGATTCCCAGGCACAACATACACCTGTTTTCCTTTGGCTTCCAATTCCAGGATCATTGCCGCGAACATCTCGTGTGAAACCCTGGTGCCATCCTTTGTAAGATCGCCTGGGACGATAACAAATTCTGCATCTGAATTGCTGATCTTCAGCAGTGCTTCAATCAGCAGTTCGCGGCTTTCTTTCAGTAATTTCCGGTCACCATCGAGGTATTCCTGGAATGCTGTTCCCTCCGTCCCGAGTGAGGGATCATAATAATGCGGATCACTGAATACCATGAACCTGGCAGTCTGACCGGACAAAGTCATTGTGCCCTGGAGGCTCACTATACATATAATTATTGATAGTATGTTTGTACGTCTCATAGGCAACAGTTAGACTAAGAATAATTGGTGAATAAAAATAATCCATCAAATCTCTCATTTTTCGCTCATTTTTGCAAGTATTATCCTACATCCTGTCCATTTGATATCTTCCTGAAACAACATGATCGCGAACCAACCTGTTTAGATGGGCACTTTCACCCATCCTGAACACCTCCTATATATGATAAATGTTGTTTTTGGAAATCAGTCCATATTTCCAGTTCAATTGAGCAGGCGGTTACCGATCCTTATACCAATGTAAATGGTTCTGGGTTGAATCGGGCCGTAAGTGTAGCCGGGATCCCTGTATATGCCCCGGTCGAAATCCTGTTGATAGGCATTGAAAATATTCTTCACCCCACCCATGATTTGCATACTTGCCCCGTTGATTTTGAACGTGTAATGGAGCTTTGTTCCCAGGTCAAAAAACAGTCGGGAGGTTTCAAGTTTTGATCCGGCGATAATATCTCCACTGGAAATGGCCATTTTTTCTTCATTTGTTGCTTGTGCCGGATCGATGCCAAAATGGGGAATCAGCATCGGACCAGTGTAGGTCCCGGTTAACGTAGCACCCAGGTTCCTTTCGGAAGCAAGATCAATGGTGAGAAAACCATAACTATCGGGAGTGCGCAGGAATTTTCGTTCATCGAATTCCTGTGGTTCATCATACCAGCTCCTCTGAAATGTTGCACCTGCTTTTGCGGTTAAATACCTGGAATATACAAGATCAGTTTCCAGGTTAATTCCACTCACGGTTGCGCCGCCGTCAGAGTTGATCCTGGTGTAGGTGACTACTCCGTTATCGTCAGGATCACTAAACTCATTGGCATAAGGATTACTCAAACGGGTATAAAAACCTTCGGCCAGAAATTCAAGCGAAGTCCGGTTGCGCGTAAAATTATAGTCGATGGAGGTTGTCAGGTTGTGACTCGTTTCCTGTTCAAGTTCAGGATCGTTTCTGTGAATGACTTTACGTGATCCTGAAGATTCAACATGCAGATCCTCGTCAAAGATCTGTGGTGCCCTGTATCCCTGGGCATAGCTGAGCCTGACTTTCAGATTTGGAAGGATATTGTAAAGCATGCTTACCCTGGGACTCAGGACATTCCCGGATTTAACCCTGAATGGTTCATCTGTAGCCTTGCGCTGGTCAATGATCATATAGTGTTCATATCGAAGTCCTGCAGAAATGCTGAATGATTGATATTCTGCATCTACCTGCGAAAAGAAGCCGGTTGCATTTTTAAACTGATTGGCGATAATTGTATTCTCCGTATGCGGAACATCCAGATTTCCATTGACAATTGAGGCGCCCTCAAGGTCAGGATACCCCAGCTTGATGTCAAGCAGCCGGTCACCCGAATTTTCAATGCCTGTCACCATTGAAATATGATTCCTGGTGAGATTATACTGGGCTCCTGCGGTATAGGTGAACCCTTGTGATTCTCCGTAATCTTTCAGTGAACGCATGGCCCCGTAATAGGTATCCCTTTTAACCGACTGGCCAGCTGCAAAAACCGAGAAATAATCCTGTCCCACTGTATACTGGTCGAAGTTCACGGAAACATTCGTGATATTATGTGCTGCTGATTCAGCAATCCATGCCTCGTGTTCCGGCTTGTCAAGCTGATCGCCTCCCCTGCGATCTTCCTTCAGGTTCAGAAAATCTACAGACAATTTACTCTTTGTCCCAAATCTGTGAAAGAACCTGGCACCAAAACTTGTATTATTGATACTTGTCAAGTCAGAGAATTGGTCATTATTGGCATCAAATGCTTCCCGGTCCCTGTAAAAACTGAACACGGAAAGCCCTGTTTTTGCATCCTCTGTAACCACAGATGCTGTGAATTTCATCTGGTAATCTGTTGCATTTTCACCGGCATTTTTATAACCCGGGCCAATCAAACCATAGTTTCCTTCCGCTTCAAAATAGTTTCTGAC